>JAEUQL010000438.1 GCA_016789295.1 Blastocatellia bacterium
ATTGCTACAAGACCATTGATGACAATGCTTGTTCCATAGATGTAGTTGACACCCCAACGCCCAAACCAGCAGCCTTCGTGCTCTTGTTCAGATTTGAGAAAAGCTACAGCAGGCTCTATTACTGAGCTATCGACTTTGTAACCAGTCCTTCCAAGCATCTCCAGCACACGGCCTGTCAGATCTGCAGTTCCAGGATCTATCATCGCCTTCAAGTCACCATAAGGGATCTTGTTAAGCAGTTCGAGGTTGTTGTCTACATCAAAAGCAGCCCAACTTCCATTGCTGTTTTGCATGCTGAGTACCCACTTGGTTGCAGCTTCAATACTTTTAAGCCTCTTTGCATCATTGGGGATCTTTATTCTATCCAGAGCCATAATAATCACGGCTGTATCGTCTACATCTGGGTAGAAGTCGTTAAAAAACTCAAAGGCCCAACCCCCAGGCTCACCTTTTTTGTTCTTAATCGCCCAATCACCTTTGCGAAAGATCTGTTTAGAGATTAGCCACTCTGCAGCACTCACAAGTGCTGGATGGTCTGCAGGTAAGCCAGAGTCGAGTAGAGCTACGGCAACAAGACCCGTGTCCCAAACTGGTGAAACGCAAGGCTGAATATGAAGCTCATTGCTGGTCTCAATACCAAAGCGGTCTATTGCCTCAATACCTTTTTTCATAACAGGATGGTCAGGGCTATAACCTCGACAGTAGAGACCAAGCAGTGAATTTAGCATTGCCGGAATTATCCCTGCCCAATCACCAGGCTCATCTTGATGTTCTAGAACCCATTTCTCTGCTGCTGCCAATGCTTCTTGTCGTTTTGGAGAGAAGCCAACACGCTCACAGAATTTCAGTATACTGTCCAAGCCAACAAAGGCTGTTCCAATCGATATCAAGTCACCATCGTTTGGAAGCGAAATGTCAGCATTTTGGCGTCCACCAACATAAAGTTCATCAACTAGGCAGTTTTCAACAGTCCATACAGGCTTCTTATCACAGACTATTAGTAGCGGAACTGTGCTACTACGTGCCCAGCTCGACATCTCATATATGGTAAATGGAGACCAGTCTGGCAAAAGCATCAACCATGGTGGAAGAGATGGAATACCTTCCCAAGAATAGGCTCCAAAAAGTGCAAGGTGAAGTTTGGTAAAGATCCTTGTCTTTGTTACACCACCTTTTTCAAGAATAAAGTTGCGTGCCGATCTCATCTGCTCACTATTGATATCAACACCAAGGAGTTTCAGTGCATAGTAGGCTTCTACAGTGGTACTCAACTCTCCACCATCTCCCCAATAAAGCTCCCATCCACCGTGTTTGCGTTGCTGATTGAGGAGGTAGTTTTTAACTTTCTCCATTGGGCGAGCATCACTTGTCCCCAAGATCTTGTGTAGCATCACATATTCGGCTGTCAAAGTAACATTGGCTTCAAGTTCTGCCCACCAGAAACCTTCTGGATATTGTAGATTTAAGAGGTAGTGTTGTGCTCTCTCTATGGCAGCAGCTACAGCAGGGCGAGCTGCTTCAACCACCGACTGAGCAAAGCTCATACGTGATGTCTTGGCTTTCATGGATTGCCTTTCGAACTCTACAGTTTGAAGATAGAAAAAGTAAGGCTACTCAGTTTATTTATTCCAAGCAAGTAGAACTTCTCGAAGGGGTATAGCAACCAATTGCTCAAAGCAACAAGGTAAGCTATGCTTTCCCTGACCCTTCTTTAGCAGAGTTTACAGGTATTGTGTTCAAAGTATTTGTTTCCCGCTTAATTTTACTAACTGTAGCACTCATTCTGTGTGCTTGCAGTGAAGCTTTGTCTGCAACAACAGAAGATATCAGCAATTTTGCACGCCCTTCTTTTAAGCTATTTACAGACAAACAAGGTCTTCCTCAAAACACTATTCAAGCAATAACAGTCGATCAGAGAGGTTATGTTTGGGCTGGCACTCAAGACGGAGCGGCTTACTACAACGGGCGAGTCTGGAAAGTTGTAGATATGCCAAACCGCACACTCTCAAATTTTATCAACAGTATCTGTGCTGCCTCCGACGGAAGTATCTGGTTTGGTACGAATGGCGGCGGAGCCAACCGGCTCAAAGATGGTAAGTGGATTAACTACAACACAACTAACAGTCTACCTAGTGATACCGTAAGCTCAATAATAGAGTCAAAAGATGCTACTGTTTGGATAGCTACAAGAAAGGGGCTTGTAAAGTTTCAGAATGAAAACTGGACTCTTTATAATAGCGATTCTGGACTACCTTCAAACCAGATAACAGCACTATTAGAAACCACTTCAGAAAAAGGAAAGAGGCAGCTCTGGGTAGGAACTTTTGATAAAGGATTAGCTGTACTCGAAGACGGAAAGTGGATAAAGTTTGATCGGCAGAATGGGCTACCTTCAAATAGTATAGTCTGTATGCTAGAAACATCTTCAAAGAGTGGTAAGAGTTTAATATGGATAGGAACACGTAAAGAAGAGACAAGTGATGGAGGTATAGCTTGTTATGACAATGGTGTTTGGAAGTCCTACAACACCAAGAACGGGTTTCCTGATGATACTATTTGGTCGATGCTCCAAACGCGATCTAAGACAGGTCATCTCAGTTTGTGGGTAGGTACAAGAGATGGTGGGTTAGTAGTCTCTCACTCCGTACTTATGGAAGAAGAAGCTAGTTGGCTTGCTTATGATGCAGAGACAGGCATGCCAGGCAATGAAGCAAGATTTCTCTATCCATCTACTTTAAAGAACGAACCCAGTCCTTATTTTTGGGTAGGCTTTGCAGGTGCTGGTTTAGCAAGGTTTAACCAAGGGCAGTGGGTCTCTTTTGATACAAAAACACATCTTCCACACAGCCAGATCAACAGCATCCTTGAGTCAAATGGTACATTTTGGCTAGGAACTGATGATGGACTTGCAAATTACGAAGATGGTAAGTGGATCACCTTTAACAAAAATAATGGACTGCCACACAATCAGATCAACGCACTTCTAGAAACTATTTCTGATGACAACAAAAGTGCAGTATGGATAGGTACTCGTGGTTATTTGGCAAGGTATCAAGATGGAAAGATCGATATTTTTGATGAAAAGTCCGGTCTTCCTGGAAAAGTTATCTGGTCTTTAGCTGAGACAAAAAGCCGTGATGGTATACGTTATTTATGGGCAGGTACAAATAAAGGACTGGCTCAAATAGAATTGTCAGAAGTAGGTAAGAAGAAATGGACTGTTTTTGATACAAGTAATGGGCTTCCCAACGCTACCATTGGCCCATTACTAAAAGTAGATTTTAAGAAAAGCTCTTCACTCTGGATAGGAACTGATAATGGACTGGCAAGATATCATAATGGAAAATGGTCAGTATTTAACACAGACTCAGGTCTCCCTAATAACAATATATACAGTATTCACGAATCCAGAGATTCTGATGGCAAACGTTATCTCTGGGTAGGGACAAATGGTGGTGGAGTAGCTAGAACAGAACTAACAAAATCACTAAATCCCCAAAGTGTTAAATGGACAGTCTTTTCTGACTCGACTACTCCCGCACTTCCGAACAATGTCATTTATCAAGTACTTGATGATCGATACAATCGGATCTATTTGATGACAAATAAAGGAGTTACGCGACTTACACCTCGCAATCCCACAGACAATGATAAGAGTGAATACTCTGTCTACACCTTCAACACAGAGAATGGTCTACCAAGTAACGAGTGTGATTTTGGAGCTTCAATAGTTGACAGTCGTGGACGCATATGGGCTGGAACGGTCTTAGGAGCAGGACTTTTTGACCCAGCAGAAGAGATAGAAGACAGGTTAGAGAAGCCTTTCTTTGCCTCGTCTATGATTTTGGGCAGTAAT
>JAEUQL010000439.1 GCA_016789295.1 Blastocatellia bacterium
ACGAGATAGCTGTTATAGTTCGTGAAGGTTTGAGGAGGATGAACGAAAACCAAGAAGATATCTTCTATTACCTCACAGCCTACAACGAGAATTATGCAATGCCGAATATGCCAGAAGGTGTAGAGGAAGGGATCTTGCGTGGTCTCTACCTACTGAAGAAAGGTCCTGAGATAAAGAAGGGACAGAAGGCTCAGCTTGTATCTTGCGGTTCTATTTTGCGTCATGCTCTTGCTGCACAACAGCTACTTGCTGACAACTACAACATTTCAGCCGATGTTTGGTCAGCTCCAAGCTTCCAACAACTTCGTAAAGATGCACTTGAAGTCGAACACTGGAATCTACACAATCCAGACAAGAGTCCACGCAAAGCACACGTAACAGAAGTCTTTGAAAAGACCACTGGTCCAGTAATCGCTGCTACTGATTATATGAGGTCTTTACCTGATATGGTCTCACGCTGGATTCCAAACCCTTACTTTTCGTTAGGAACAGATGGTTTTGGGATGAGCGACACACGTGAAGGACTGAGAAGACACTTTCAAGTAGATGCTGAATCTATTGTTTATGCTACCCTCTATCAATTATTTAAGGCTGGTCAAGTGAATGCTAAGACTTTGACTAAAGCTAAGGTAGAACTAGGACTAGCTGATCGTGCAGCTTTTGCTCACGCAATATAGATCTAATAGAGACCTCGGAAGTAGCTATCCGGGGTCTTCTACTCTCAGTATAGCTACTGTTTAGAATGTAGGGAGCGCCGTGCAATTGGTTGGTTTGGATTCAGTTCTAAAGCTCTCTCAAACATCTCATCTGCTTGCTTAAAAAGGTTTAGCTTCTGATAAAAGAGACCAAGTTCTGCATAGTAGTCTGCATTCTTTGGGTCTAGTTCTATAGCTTTGTAGAATTCTTGCTCGGCTTCTGTGTAGACTCCTTTTATTAGGGCAAGACTACGAGCAAGGAAGATTCTGTACTGTGCATTTTTGGTATCTGCATTTGCTGCTGCATGGAAAGCTCTATAGGCATTATTGAATTGACCGGATTGAAAGTATTCAAGTCCTTTCTGAAACCAACTTCTAGCGTTGGCTTTACCTTTTAGAGCTTCTGTTGCTAATGCCGAGGAAGGAGCTGAGATCTGGCTTGGTGTAGTTGGAGGCCGTTGAATAGTAAATTTGCCAGAAGGTCTTTCCTGATTTCCAAGAGGTGATGTGTTTAGAGCTTCTGTGCGAAGCGTTCTACGAGTAGGAGGTGCTTCCTGTCGAGATGGTTGATTTGTAGATAAGTCTGGTGGAATCTGTGGGATCTTGAGCTTGCTTGAAGTAGTCCTAAACATTCTATCGTACTTCACTCTATCATTATAGCTGCTAAGTACTCTGTATGCCTCTGAAATAGTTGAAAAGATCTTGTCGAGTTCTCGACGAATACTGAAGTTGTAATTAGAAAGCTGGACGTGACGGTCAGGGTGGAATTTTCTTGCAAGCTGGGTGTAAGCTTCTCTAACTTGGTCATCAGTTGCAGTCCTGTCTATATTCAGAATTGCATAGTAGTTACCAGTGTCCATAGTGCGCATCATGTTTTCTACTTCATAGCAGAAAGCTGCAGCAGTTTTTATATCAAAGTTTTGTGGTAAAGGTTGTGGAGCAACTACAAGGTCAGAGACAAGAATGTCTTGCTGTTCTGGTTTTTCACTCTCTTTTGTATTGTCTTCTTGAACCCATTCAAGAATCCCAACGGCCAGAAGTCCACATATGGTCTTCAAAGTTTCAGCTTCGGCTAGTCCCCCCATAGACAGAATATCTTCTATTGAGGTGGTACGGTCAATTCTGGAGACAATAAAAGCTTCTTTAGGATTAAGCGTGACAGCTTGGTAGAGTAAGAGTGGATTAGAGGTTATCTTTAGCTTCTGTTTGAAGTCTCCAAGCCAGCCCTTTACAAGATCCATGTTTGACATCTGGCGCAGTCCTTCAAATATAAGGTCTGCTGTAGATATAGATATCTTTATAGGTTCTTGTGGCAGAAAGTCGCGGCGTACTTCATATCGACCCGCAGTCCAATCAAATAAAGAATAGACTATAGCCGAGATCTGACTGACAATGAGTGGTGTAAGTTCACTTGTTGTAACAAATCCAAGCTTCACTAGTGCTTCCCCAAAACGTATCCCTTCGCTCTCCATAAGTTCAGTAGCCCGGTCGTATTCAAATTTGGATATACGCTTGCTGTTTACGAGTATTTCTCCAAGTCTGTCAGATGTGAAATTACTTCTTGCAAAAACGACAGACCCTTGATCAAAGTGTACAGACTTGGTCTGGCTACCTTTTATACAGGTCAATAAACCTGTTAGGCGTTGATTGTGAAAACGCCTCAGAAGGAAGAGTACAGGCATAAGCTCGATCTCTCCAATCTCATCTGGAGAAGTAATCAGTACGTTCTCCTGCTGTGAGACAGAGACCGAGGATGTAACGTCGTCAAATACTACTGTAGGGAGTTCAAGATTTTCAGATGTGTTTCTATGTAGCTGGTTTGGTGTTGTTTCCAAAGGAGTCTCAAGCTCAATCGATGGCTGCTTATTTGCGTATGGAGCCGCTTGCAAAGGTTCACTGCCATGAAGTGTAGGCAGTTGTAGAAGCATCCTTTTCAACTCTGTTGCGCTGCCAAGCCTCTGATTAACATCTTGAGTGAGCAGTAGATTGAGTACTTCAGCAAATTCTGACCTGACTTTTGCGCGTGTCTCCCACTCCATCCTCTGTGTTTTGTTATTAAAGAGTTGGCTTGGGTGAACTCCTGTAATGAGGCGCAAAATAGTTGCACCGGCAGCATAGAGATCGCTTTGTGGAACAGGGTGGCCAAATATCTGTTCTGGAGGAGCATATCCAGGTGAACCTATAAGAGTTTGAATAGTTATCTGACCGCTTACTGCTTGACATACAGCACCAAAATCGATTAACAGCAACCTCCCATTTTCATGGCGCATCAGGTTTTGAGGTTTGATATCTCTGTGGACGATTGGAGGTTCGGCAGAGTGTAGGTATTCGAGTATATCTGCTATCTCCATCAGTGCTACACGTGCTTCTTGTTCAGTAAAAACACGATTTAAGGATTCAATCTCATCAGAAAGAGTACGGCCAGGAATAAAGTCTTGTACAAGATAGGAGTAGTCTCCATCGTTAAAGTAAGCATACAGTTTTGGTATACCTGGATGTTGCAAGTTCAGCAAAACTTTTGCTTCTCTCTTGAAAAGCCGTTCGGCTGTCATAGAGAGGTCTTCAGCCATCGACTCGCTCTCTTGAGCAAAAGATGTTGGGCAAAGCTCTTTGAGTATTCTGTCTTCGTTAAAACAGTCTTGGTCAGTAACTAGATAAGTAATACCAAAGCCACCTTTGCCAACTGTTTTGCGAACTTTATAACGATGCCTCACAAGTGACCCAACTAGCAATGACTGGCAAGTAAGACACCTGCCGCCTGCGTGTGGTCTTGGACGTGAACAGCGTGTATTTGAGCAGGGTGCTAAGGCTGACCCTTCGCCAAGATTGGGCATAAGAATCTCTGTCTATTATCTAGTTTCGTAGCTCTAGGCTTGATTCTGCCATACTAGTGCTTGATGCATGTAGAAAAAAATCCAGTGAAAAAGGAGAAGTTTTTATAAACAGTAGAAGCAGTATGCAAGCAAACTTGACCTAACTCTTTTCAGAACAGTTAGTTACTAAAGGCATTTTCAACTCTCACTAGTAGCTTTACTTTTGGCCTCTTCGCTTATGGGTATCTCTCCTTCAATCTGTTGTTGGAGTAGGCTAAAAAGCTTGTCTGTAGATTCACCTGTAAGAATCTGTCGTTTCATCTCTAAAACCAGTCC
>JAEUQL010000043.1 GCA_016789295.1 Blastocatellia bacterium
GTAAGTGAAAGAGAGAGATCTTCTAACAGAAAGTAAAAGCACAGAAAGTAAAAGCGAGGAATGGAGCTGAAAAATGGCTGAGTACAAGATCCCAAAAAAGGTAAAGTACAGAAAACAGCAAAGAGGTAGAATGGCTGGAAAAGCTACAAGAGGCTCTTCTTTGGCCTTTGGAGAGTTTGCTTTGAAAGCTATGGAGCCTGCTTGGATAAGCGGCAAACAGATAGAGGCTGCTAGAGTCGCAATAACCCGTGCAGTGAAGCGTGGTGGAAAGTTGTGGATAAGAGTATTTCCAGACAAACCAATAACCAAAAAACCTGCTGAGACACGTATGGGCAAAGGAAAAGGTGCGCCAGAGGGTTGGGTAGCAGTCATAAAGCCAGGAAGAATACTTTTCGAAATGGAAGGTGTTACGGAAGAGATAGCAAGAGAAGCTATGGAGTTGGCGGCTAGCAAGCTTTCGGTCAAGACCAAGTTTATTACTAGGACCGATCAGCAGGGAGGAGTGCTATGAAGATCGAAGATATTAGAGAAATGTCTGTGGAAGACCTCCAAGCAAAAGAGATCGAGCTTAGGGAGACTATATTCAAAGCCAGATTCAGAAAAAGTTTGGGTGAAGTCGATGCTGTCAAAGTGATTAGACAGAACAGAAAAAGGCTAGCACAAATCAAAACAGTTCTTCGTCAAAGAGAACTTCAATAGGTGGAAGGTGGCAATCTATGTCTGAAGTCAATAGTGAGAAAAAAGTTGTTCTCCCGCATAAAAAGGCAGAGAAGATAGGTATTGTAGTAAGCAACAAGATGCAAAGGACTGTTGTGATCAGCGTTGACAGGTTGGTGCGTCATCCAAAATACAAAAAGTATATAAAGAAGAGAGCCAAGTTTATGGCTCACACCGAAGTAGACTGCAACGTAGGTGACAAGGTAAAGATTGTAGAGACTCGTCCACTCTCTGCTAGAAAGCGTTGGAGAGTTATAGAGATAATGCAGAGAGCCGATACATAAAGCCTGCAAAATAGAAATGGAGATCTGGCTATGATACAAATGAGAACTATTTTGGATGTAGCAGACAACTCTGGTGCAAAGAAGATATCTATGATACTTCCTTTGGGCGGCAGTACTGGTCTGAGAGCATCTTTGGGTGACATCATAACTGCCTCTGTGAAAGAGGCCAGTCCAGATGGCACCGTCAAGAAAGGTCAAGTGGTAAAGGCCGTTGTTGTCAGAACCCGCAAAGAGGTAAGAAGAAAAGATGGTACCTACATACGGTTTGACCAGAATGCGGCTGTTTTGATCAAAGGCGACGGTGAACCAATAGGTACTCGCGTCTTTGGACCTGTTGCAAGAGAGTTGCGAGAGAGAAAGTTTATGAAGATAGTCTCTCTTGCGCCGGAGGTGATATAAGAATGGGACTAAAAGCTTTAGTAGAGATAGAAAGAAGTAAAAAGATCCGCCACGTAAAGAAGAACGATAGAGTTGTTGTTCTTTCTGGAGGAGACAAAGGAAAGCAGTCGAGAGTCCTGGATGTGAAGCCAAAAGAGGGCAAGGTATTGGTTGAAGGAGTGGCTGTTGTTAAACGCCACCAGCGTCCAAATCCTACCAGAGGGGTTCAAGGTGGCATAATTGAGAAAGAGTCCTACATTGATGCCTCAAAAGTAATGGTAATATCACCTACAACGGGCAAGCCAACACGCGGCTTTCACAAAAAGAACAAACAGCGAGCGTAGAGTATTTTAATGGGGATTTGTGATTATGACAGCTAGGCTTAAGCTTAAGTATAAAGACCAGATAGCTCCTTCTTTAATGAAAGAGTTTTCCTATTCCAATCCTATGGCAATTCCAAAGATTCACAAGATAGTTTTGAACATGGGGTTGGGCAAAGATTACATATCAAGCAACAATGCAAAGCTTTTTGATGTAGCTTTAGAAGAACTTTCCAGCATCACTGGCCAAAGACCAGTTATAACACGTGCAAAGAAGTCTATAGCAGCCTTCAAGCTCCGCCAAAACATGACTGTAGGAGTGATGGTTACGCTGAGAAGTGATAGGATGTACGAGTTTCTGGATCGTCTCATAAATGTTGCTCTACCAAGAGTTAGAGACTTCAAAGGCGTTTCGCCAAAGTCTTTTGATGGACGTGGTAACTACACTCTGGGTTTACGCGATCAGTTGATCTTTCCCGAAATAGACTTTGCAAAGGTAGATAAAGCTAGAGGAATAAACATCTCAATAGTGACCTCTGCAAAGACAGATGAAGAAGCTAGAAGTCTGTTAAGGCATTTTGGTATGCCTTTTAGAACGAACTGATCAACAGAGTGCTCTGGTAGAACTGTAGGCATACTTAAAATTTAAGGTGCTAAACTAGGTTGCATAAAGTCCAAAAGTTAATGACAGTAAGGTGGTTAAAGCATGGGAATGACAGATCCAATAGCTGATATGCTGACAAGAATCAGAAATGCTCTGGCAGCAAAACACTCAAAGGTAGATGTTCCTGCTTCCAAGGTGAAGATGGAGCTTGTTAGGATTCTTAAAGAAGAAGGTTATATAAATAACTACAAGATAAGCGGTGAAGGTGCCAGAAGATCGATAAGAATATACTTGCGCTACGGCCCGAAAGGTGAATTGGTCATCAACAGTTTAGAAAGAGTGTCAAAGCCAGGGTGCAGAAGATTCATCGGCAGTGACAGCATTCCTAATATTCTCGGTGGGTTGGGTGTCAACATACTGAGCACTTCAAAGGGAATGATGACTGGAAAGCAGGCAAGAAAAGCCAAACTTGGTGGCGAGTGGATTTGCAACGTATACTAGCGTGGTGAAGGTGAGATATGTCTAGAGTTGGAAAAAAAGTCATAGAAGTTCCTTCGGGTGTGAAAGTGCAGATTAACCAAAATGAGATTGAGGTTGTTGGCCCAAAAGGCACACTGAAGACAAACACACCAGCAGGAATCAGTTTTAAATTGGAAGAGAACAAACTATATGCTGAGAGGGCAAGCGATGAATATGCTTCCCTGCATGGTCTTGCACGTGCTCTTGTTGCTAACTCCATAACAGGTGTCACATCTGGTTTTACAAAGCAGTTGGACATAGTTGGAGTTGGATACAGAGTTGAGAGTGATAAGGCAAAGCTTGCTGATGCAAAGAAGCCTATTAGAAAGCTGGGTAAAGGCGATGGCAAAAAGTCTCTAGTCTTTGACTTGGGATACTCTCATATGATCGAGTTCCCTTTACCTGAAGGTATAGATTTCAAAGTAGAAAAGTTGGCAGGAAAGACTATTCCTCAGTATCAGACTTCTCTATTCCTTTACGGAATCGACAAGCATCAACTAGGCCAAACTGCTGCAGATATACATAACTTGAGAAAGCCAGATGCCTACAAAGGCAAAGGTGTCAGGTATGCAGACAAGGTCTTGAAGTTGAAACCTGGCAAGACAGGCAAGTAAGAACCAGACAAGCTTCCTGCAAACAACACGCTAGGAAGAGTTTAAGAGAGGAGTTGGCTAGATGATTACGCCTAAGCCCAAATCGAAAATAAGGAAAGCAGTACACGAAAGAATAAGAAAGAAAGTCCAAGGCAGCAGTGCAAGACCCCGACTGTCTGTTTTTAGAAGTTTGAACCATATATATGTTCAGTTGATAGACGATGACAAGGGGCATACTATCTGTTCGGCGTCTTCTTTGGAGAAAGGGCTTAACTTATCGAGCGGTGGCAATGTAGATGCTGCCAAGAAGATAGGGCAAGCGATAGCCGAGCGTGCCATAGCCAAAGGAGTAGAAAAGGTAGTTTTTGATAGAGGTGGGTATATCTATCATGGCAGAATCAAGTCCCTTGCTGAAGCTGCACGAGAAGCAGGGTTAAAGTTCTAATAAAAGTGCCTACTAGGGAGTAAAAATGGAAAGAGTAAACGCTGCTAATTTAGAGCTGAAAGACTTTGTTATATCCATCAACAGAGTAACCAAGGTTGTCAAAGGTGGTAAGAACCTCAGTTTCAGTGCTTTGGTTGTTGTAGGCGATGAGAGTGGAGTTGTAGGCTTTGGTTCGGGTAAAGCGAAAGAAGTTCCAAGCGCAATAAGAAAAGGTCTTGAGGCAGCTAAGAAGAATCTGATAAAGATCCCTTTGAAAGGAAATACACTGACCCATCCAATCATTGGAGAGTTTGGTGCAGGGCGTGTCCTGCTCAAACCTGCTCCTGAAGGAACAGGCGTGATTGCAGGTGGTGCTGTGAGAGCTGTGATGCAGTCGGTTGGTGTGAGAGATGTTGTCACAAAAGTACTTGGCTCAAACAACCCACACAATATAGTGAGAGCTGTATTTGATGGTCTAAAAAAGCTAAAAAGCCCTGAAGAGGTTGCAAAGCTGAGAGGCAAGAGAACAGAAGAGATCTAAAAGATCTAACTTGGGAGCAGAAAATGAGCTTGGACAATGAGAAAAAACTTATAAAAGTAAAGTGGTACAGGAGTTCTATCTGTACTCCAAAGAAACACAAAGATATAGTTAAGGTCTTTGGTTTCAGAAAGCTTAACCAAATACTTGAGAAGCCAGACAATGCTGCAACAAGGGGTGTAGTTGCTAAAGTTCCACACTTGTTGACCATCATAGAAGATTAAATGGCTGAAGATTAATCTGTGGGGAAATAATCAAAGAGGCAATCTATGGCAATAGGATTACATAATATTGAGGCTCCAAAAGGTGCCAACAAAGCAAAAAAGAGAGTTGGAAGAGGCCCAGGTTCAGGTCACGGAAAAACTTCGACACGAGGTAACAAGGGACAGAAGTCAAGATCTGGTTACAGTGGAATGCGTGGTTTTGAAGGTGGCCAGATGCCTTTGCACAGAAGACTTCCCAAGAGAGGCTTCACCAATATTTTCAAGAAAGAGTGGAATGAGGTAAACATAAGCACTTTAGAAAGTCTGTTTGAGTCGGGTGACTCTGTGACTCCTGAAGCACTTCTTGAAAAGGGTGTTGTAAAGAAGCTATCAAAAGATGGTGTAGTAATACTTGGAAGAGGTTCACTGTCGAAGTCTTTGACAGTTCATGCTCATAGATTTACAAAAAGTGCTGAAGAGATGATAAAATCGGCTGGTGGACAAGCACATCTGATAAAATAGGAAGATTGTTGAAGTATGATTGAAAGGTTTGTTAATAGCCTAAAAAATGTATTTTCTATTCCTGATCTGAGGAAAAGGATTCTGTTTACGCTAGGAATGCTGGTTGTGTACAGGATTGGTAGCCACATAAGGACTCCAGGAATAGATCCAGACAGACTAGCTCAGATGTGGTTGCAACTGGCTGGTTCTTTGATGGGTGTTGTAGACCTCTTTACTGGTGGAAATTTCAGGATAGTATCAATCTTTGCACTTGGAATAACTCCATACATAACCTCATCGATCATACTACAACTACTAACAGTCGTCTTTCCAGCCTTGAAGAAGATACAAGAAGAAGGGGATGTAGGCAGGAAAAGAATAAATCAGTACACAAGATATGGAACTATAGGACTATCAGCAGTTCAATCTACTTTTATTGCCCTCTGGTTACAAAGTCAACCAAACCTGGTCATAGGTGGTGGTGGATTCTTCTTCATTCTTATGACGGTATTTACTCTTACCACAGGCACTGCTTTCATAATGTGGTTGGGTGAACAGATAACTGAAAGAGGCATCGGGAATGGAATAAGCCTGCTGATATTTGCTGGCATAGTGATAGGTCTACCAAATGCCGCGACCCAGATCTTTGATAAAATAAAAGAACTCGATCCAGCATCAAGCATAGGTGTGATCCTTCTACTAGCAATAATGCTTGGTGTGACAATGGCTATAGTATTTGTTGAGCGTGGCTACAGAAAGATATCAATAAACTATGCAAAGCGTATGGTTGGCAAGAAGATGATGGGTGGTCAATCTACTCATATGCCCTTAAAGGTAAATATGGGTGGAGTTATACCAGTTATATTTGCTTCGTCTATTCTCACTTTTCCTCAAACAATAGCTCAGTTTACTGGATCTGAGAAGATACAGAAATTTATGCAAGGTTTTGGGGGTGGTCATCCTCTATACATGCTCCTGTTTGTTGCTGGCATAGTCTTTTTTACTTTCTTCTATGTCTCAATAATATTTAATACAGATGAAGTTGCTGAAAATCTTAGAAAGCATGGCGGTTTCATTCCTGGCATAAGACCTGGCAAGAAGACAGCAGACTACTTAAACACGGTTTTGACCAGACTCACCGTTGTAGGAGCAATATATCTAGCTCTGGTTGCTCTTGTTCCTCAGATACTTCTCAATGGAGTACACGTAGACCAACTGCCTGGAGTTGGAGCTTGGCTCTACTCAGTTTTGACATCCAATCCTCTGACAAACTGGATTGTGAAAGGCTTTGGTTTTCAATTTTATTTTGGTGGAACTTCCCTTCTTATAGTAGTTGGCGTTGCTATGGATACTGTAAACCAGGTTGAGTCTCAACTGATAATGAGACATTATGAAGGATTTTTACAGAAGGGAAGAATTAGAGGAAGAAGAGGATAGATATGGAAGGCTGCATAGTTGTATTGTTAGGGCCTCCAGGTTCAGGTAAAGGTACTCAAGGAAAGCTTCTTCAGGACATGTTTGATTGGCCGCAGATATCCACAGGAGATATCTTAAGAGATATGTCCAAATCCGATACTCCTTTAGGAAGTCATATAAGAGAAGTTCAAGCTAGTGGCAATTTGGTCAGCGATCAAGTTCTTGCACAGGTTGTTAGAGAGAGAACCAGCAAAAGCGATTGTAAGGAAGGTTTTATCTTGGATGGTTACCCTAGAACAATTAAACAAGCCCAAGATTTAGAGCAACTTGCGCGAGAAAAGTCTAAAGCCGTCAGAGTTGTAGCTGTAGATGTTGAAGAGGAAGTTCTCTTCAATAGGTTGACTGGCAGAAGAAGTTGTACAAGTTGTAGAGAGATATATAACGTTTATCTGAAACCTCCTATCCGAGAAGGTTACTGTGACAAGTGCGGTTCAGCATTGATGCAAAGAGAAGATGACAAGCCAGAAGTGATAAAAAATCGTTTAGAAGCGTACAGAAAAAATACTAGTCCACTTTGGGACTATTTTGGCTCTGACATTATAGTAGTGGATGGTCAAAATCCTCCAGAACAGGTATTTGAAGATATAGTAAAGCAGCTTGAAGAGGTGGTGGCAGGTGATAATCACTAAAACTCCTCAAGAGCTTGAAAAGATGCATAAAGCAGGCCAAGTTGTAGGTACTGTCTTAAAAGAGTTGAGAGAGATAGCCAAGCCTGGTATGACCACTTTAGAGCTTGATCGCTATGCAGAGAAGAGAATAAGAGAGTTTGGGGCAATACCAACTTTCAAGGGCTATAGAGGCTATCCATACAGCATATGTGCTTCTGTAAATGAACAAGTTGTTCACGGGTTCCCTAACTCTAAGCTTCTCAAAGAAGGTGATATTCTAAGCATCGATTGTGGAGCCACTCTTGATGGTTATGTTGGAGACTCTGCCATAACTGTCCCAATTGGAAATATAACAGAAGAAGCCCAAAAGCTTATCTCTATCACTCAACAGTCTCTTTATATTGGAATTGAGAATATGCGGGTAGGTAACCGCTTGCACGACATATCCTACCATATACAGAAATTTGTAGAGGAAGCTGGATATTCTGTAGTGAGAGATTACTGTGGTCACGGGATCGGAAGAGCTATGCACGAAGATCCACAAGTTCCAAACTATGCTCCAAGTGGTAAACCTGGCACCGGGCCAAAGTTGAGAGAAGGATGGGTTCTTGCGATAGAACCTATGGTCAATATAGGAACATACAAAGTTAAAACAGAAAAAGATGGTTGGACCGTAACTACTTTAGATGGTAAACTTTCTGCCCATTTTGAGCACACTGTTGCCATTACCAAAGATGGTCCATGGATTCTTACTGCATTGACTGAAAGTCAGCTATAGAGTGTATATAACTCACCAAAAGGGTGTTCGTTTAGGTTGATAGATCTTAATTCCTTTTGGTAAACTAACCGCTTTTTAGTAGACCTTCTTCAGGAAAGACTGGAACATGCCAAAAGAAGATGCGATAGAAGTAGTAGCTTCTGTGATAGAGACTTTGCCAAATGCAATGTTTAGAGTAGAGCTTGAAAACAAACACCAAGTTCTTGCTCATATATCAGGTAAAATGCGTAAAAATTTTATTAAGATACTGCCTGGAGATAAGGTCATAGTGGAACTATCTCCTTATGATCTGACAAGAGGAAGAATAGTTTACAGATATAAGTAGATTCTGGGAAGGTGAAGCATGAAGGTAAGAGCGTCAGTAAAAAAAATATGTGACAAGTGCAAGATAATACACAGACGAGGTGTAGTAAGAATAATCTGTGTAAATCCTAAACACAAACAGAGACAAGGATAGATAAGTACTAGCAATAGGTTGGAGGATACATGGCAAGAATTGCTGGAGTTGACTTACCAGACAATAAAAGAGCAGAGATAGGTTTGACCTATATATATGGAATTGGACGAGCCAGAGCCTCTAGGATAATAGAGGAGGCTGCTTCGAGCCTTAACAGAAATCCGCTAGAACTAGCTGGAAAAAAGATTCGAGAGTTGACAGAAGAAGAACTTTCTAAAATCAGAGGCATAATTGAGCGCGATGGTGATGTAGAGGGCGATCTTAGAAAGAAGATTCAGCTAGACATAAAGCGTCTTATAGAGATTGGTTGTTACAGGGGTCTTAGACACAGAAGAGGATTGCCTGTTAGAGGACAAAGAACACACACTAATGCCAGAACAAGAAAAGGTCCAAGACGGGCTACTATTGCGAAGAAGAAAGCTCCTGGCAAGAAGTAAGGACTGGCAGTACAGAGCTGGCAGTACAGAGATAGTTACTTATAAGAGAGAAGACTATGGCCAAAAAAACATCATCAACTGGTAAGAAGAAAAGTTTCAAAAAGAAAGAGAAGAAGGTTGTTGCTCAAGGGATAGTGCACATACAGGCATCTTTTAACAATACTATAGTGAGTATAACTGACCTTGAAGGCAACCTAGTTAGTGCGTCTTCTGCAGGTGCTCTGGGATTTAACGGTTCTAGAAAAGGTACGCCTTTTGCTGCACAGCAGGCTGCTGCAAAAGCTGCAACAATCGCAAAAGAGGTTGGGATGCAGAGCTGCGAAGTGCGTGTGAAAGGGCCTGGATCGGGGCGTGAATCGGCCATAAGAGCTGTACAGAGTGCAGGTATAGATGTGAGGCTTATCAAAGATGTCACTCCAATACCACACAATGGTTGCAGGCCACCAAAGAGAAGACGTGTTTAGTTTTTTTCAGAAGTAAGGAGGCGTAAACTTGGCAAGATACAGAGATGCAGTTTGCAGACTATGCAGAAGAGAAGGATTGAAGCTCTACCTCAAGGGCGAGCGTTGTTATAAGCCAGCTTGTGCTATAGATAAAAGAGGCAATCAGCCTCCAGGAGAGCACGGTCGAGACGCACGTCGTGGAAAGTTGGTTGGCTACGGAGAGCAGTTACGCGAGAAGCAGAAGGTAAAGAGAATATATGGGATTCTCGAAGGGCAATTTAGAGCCTACTTTGAGAAGGCTGCAAGACAAAAAGGCGTTACTGGCGAAAACCTTTTGATACTTTTAGAGAGAAGGCTGGACAACGTTGTCTACAAGCTCGGATATGCAACTTCACACGCCCAAGCAAGACAGCTCGTCTCTCATGGACATATAACAGTCAATGGAAAGAAAGTAAACGTACCTTCTTTTCAAGTGAGAGCTGGAGATCTGGTCTCAGTCAAAGAGGCAACAACGAAAAATCCGATAGTTCAATCAGCCTTTCAGACTGCAGGTGGAAGAGGAAGACCAGCTTGGCTTGAGATAAGTGACGCAGACAAGATGGTTGGTAAAGTACTATCTTTACCAAGACGCGAAGATATGGATAAAGATATACGTGAGCAGTTGATAGTAGAACTCTACTCCAAGTAACAACTGTTTTCTATATCAAAAGATTCTACAAATGGCCTAACTAGAGAGCTTTTCAACTAAAAAGATGATTCAACAAATGTTGATGTGGACAACTTTCCAGAAGCCAAAAAGACTGATATGTGAGGCTGATACACTATCAGACACTTATGGAAGATTTTATGCCCATCCATTCGAAAGAGGGTTTGGTACTACCATAGGAAATGCTCTGAAAAGAGCACTCCTCTCTTCGATAGAGGGCACTGCTGTAACAGCAGTGAAGATAGAAGGTCTAACAAACGAGTTTTCACAAATTCCAGGTGTTGTTGAAGATGCAACAGACATACTTCTAGCTTTGAGAAGCATTCCTTTGAAGCTGAATGATGCAGATGTGAAAACTTTTGTTCTGTCAAAAAGTGGCCCAGGGACTTTGACTTCTGCAGATATTGAAGTTGAAGGTCTCGAAGTCTTAGACAAGAACATAAAGATCGCAACAATGAAACAGAGTGTGTCTCTAAGTTTTGAACTGAGAGTAAAGAAAGCAAGAGGTTATGTAGCCGCAGAGAAGAACTACGATGAAGATCTCGATCCTGGTTATATTCCTCTCGATTCGGCACACTCACCTGTCAGAAAAGTAAACTATCAAGTAGAGGCTGCAAGACTTGGTCAAGACACGGATTATGATAGGTTATCTATAGAAGTCTGGACCAACGGTTCCATAAAACCGGAATCTGCTGTGAGTTTTGCAGCTCGGTTGATAAAAGAGCATATGTCCATCTTCATCAACTTTGAAGAAGGTGTGGAAGTCCAGGAACAGGAGCCAGAAGAAAGGCTCTCTCCTTTCAATGAAAACCTTGACAGATCTGTTGAAGAACTGGAGCTTTCAGTAAGGTCTTACAACTGCCTCAAGAATGCAGATATACGGACGATAAGAGAGCTTGTACAGAAGACAGAAGCAGAGATGCTCAAGACGAAGAATTTCGGTAGAAAGTCTCTCAATGAGATAAAGGAGATTCTTGGAGCAATGGGTCTTCATCTTGGGATGAAGTTTGATGAAAGTGGAAGCATAGTGAAAGAAAGCTAGTAGAAATAAAGCTTCTAAACTATAGCGGAACAGGTTTTATATAAAGATTTTGGGAGAAGAAAATGCGGCATAGGGTAGCTCACAAGAAGTTGGGAAGAAGCACACCACATAGGTTGTCGTTGCTTAGGAATTTAGCGACATCTTTAATCTTAAATGAGAGAATAGTAACAACACTGCCAAAGGCAAAAGAGCTTAGGCCATTTGTCGAACGAGCCATAACCCTTGGGCGAAGAGGAGATCTACACGCAAGAAGGCTTGCTGCCACCTATTTTCACGCTGGAAATAGTGGAAGAATGTCAGATGTTGGTAGAAAGCAGACTCCTCCTGCTGCAGAAGCAGGTGTAAAAGCTCTTTCAAAGCTCTTTAGCGAAGTTGCAAAGAGATTTGAGACCCGTCCTGGTGGATACACAAGAATAGTAAAGCTTGGATACAGAAGAGGCGATGGTGCAGAAGTAGCTATAATCGAGCTTGTTGATCAGAAGCCAGAACCACTTGCCTAATTTTATAGTTTGGTTAGTTAAACTTACATATCTTGCTAGGTCTTAGAAGCCCGTCCGTACACTTTGTGTGCAGGCGGGCTTATGGCTAGTATGGGCAAAACTGATGATTATGGAGCATAAAAGTGGATTTTACAGAGATCAAAGAACTTATAGAATTAGTTTCAGAAAAGAAATTGGCAGAGTTTGAAGTAGAGCAGGGAGATTTCAGACTAAAGATAAAGCGAGACGCAGAAAGCTCTCCTGTGACAACCAGCTCGGTGACTGCTGCCGAGAAACAGGTTGTAGAGAAAGTAGAAAAGAGAGCCACCCCTGCTCCAGTAGTTGTAGCAACTAAAGAGTCTAAACAACCAGAGACGAAAGAACCAGACAATCTACACATAGTCAAAACACCTATCGTAGGGACTTTCTACCGTTCACCAAGTCCTACTTCTGAACCATTTGTCAAGAAAGGCGACAAGATACAGGTAGGAAAAGTACTCTGTATAATTGAAGCAATGAAGCTAATGAATGAGATTGAGTCTGATGTTTCTGGTGAAGTAGTTGATATATATGTTGAGAATGCTAGCCCTGTTGAGTACGGCCAGCCGCTATTTGGAATTAGACGGGGATAACACGGAGAGAAAGAAATGTTTAGAAAGATTCTAATAGCAAATAGAGGCGAGATTGCGTGCAGAGTTATATGGGCTTGTAAAGAGTTAGGCATTAAAACTGTTGCTGTTCATTCAGAAGCAGATGCTGATTCACTTCACGTCAGGTTTGCAGACGACGCAATCTGTATAGGCCCTGCCCAAAGTGCAAAAAGCTACCTCAATATTCCAGCCGTCATAAGTGCTGCAGAGATCAAGAACGTTGATGCAATCCATCCAGGATACGGCTTCTTGTCAGAAAACGCCCACTTTGCAGAAGTTTGTAAAGCATGCAATATAACCTTTATAGGCCCAACTCCTGAAGCCATAAGAACTATGGGAGACAAGGCAGAGGCAAAAAGAGCTATGAAGAAGGCTGGCCTCCCACTACTGCCTGGTAGTGAGGGTATAGTGCAGAGCGAAGAAGATGCGTTGAAAATAGCCAAAGAGATCGGTTACCCAGTGATAATAAAAGCTTCTGCTGGCGGTGGTGGCAGAGGTATGAGAATTGTAAGAAATCAAGAAGAGTTGCTAAATGCCTATCATACAGCTCAGCATGAAGCTGGAGCCGCCTTTAGCGATCCAAGCGTCTACATAGAAAAATATCTTGAAAATCCACGACACATTGAGTTTCAGATACTAGCTGATTCTCATGGCAATGTAATTCACCTTGGAGAGCGTGAGTGTTCAATTCAAAGAAGACACCAGAAGCTTATTGAAGAATCTCCTTCGCCGCTTTTGACAGAAGAGGTGAGGCGGAAAGTAGGAGGGCTTGTAGTTGAAGCTTGTCAAACCATAGGCTATGTTAATGCTGGTACCATAGAGATGCTTTTTGACGAACATAGCAACTTCTATTTTATGGAGATGAATACAAGAGTTCAGGTTGAGCATCCTGTAACTGAAATGGTCACAGGAGTAGACATAGTACAGGAACAGATTTCTATTGCTGCAGGAAACCACTTGCGACTCTCTCAGGATCAGGTAAAAATAGATGGGCATTCTATAGAGTGTAGAATAAATGCTGAACACCCTGAAAAGTTTACCCCTTCTCCAGGAACAATAACTTCACTGAACTTTCCTAATGGTCCTGGAGTCAGAGTAGACACGGCTGTCTATCCAGGATATACAGTGCCTCCATATTATGACTCAATGATAGCTAAGTTGGTAGTACATGCTAGAACGAGGGATCTGGCAATAGCAAAAATGAAGAGGGCACTCGACACAACAATAATTGAAGGAATAAAAACTACAATACCTCTTCACCAAAAGATAATGGAGTCAGAGGACTTTTTAAGGGGTGAGTTATCAACTCGTTTTATGGAGAACTTCTTAAAAAGACAGGAAAGAAATGTCTAGTTTTACAGCATGTCTATAGATAGACTTAAAAATATTGGCTTATATGCAATAACTGATAGCCAGATTGCAGCAAAACCTCA
>JAEUQL010000440.1 GCA_016789295.1 Blastocatellia bacterium
ACACGAACATAATACTTACCTTTCCAGAAGAAGGCTCCATTTGTGTCTACATAGGATTCACGCCCAATGTTTGCGCTTGTTGGACTGGAAGGTCTTTCAGCAGTGAACACCCCAAGAGCACTTCTTGGACTTGTCATATCAAAAAGCTCTATCTGAATAAACCTGTTAGCTGTGCCATCAGCATAGAAATCTGCAGCTAGAAGCTCCTTAAACTCATAAGATTTGTAAAGGTTCTCTCTACCATCAACTTTGTCATAGAGATTATCGGTAGTAAAACGCTGCACATCTCCCTTCCTGCTCCATCCAGGAATAGTTTCAGGAAACAGATTACTGTTAGAAGAAGGCTTGCTAGATTCAGAGTTGTTAATTCCAACAGGTTCGCCGTCACGACTTCCACGCCTTTCACCACCAGCTACCCGAACTACTTTCTCACCACCAGTCTCATTCAACAGTTTTGGGTTGAGGCGAAAGAGGTTCTGGTCATAGTAGCGACCCGAAACAACTATAGCGATGCCAATCATAACTACTATGGTTAGTATCAGATATCCTATAGTCTTCTCTTTTTTTGAAGGTGGATTTGGGCGCAAATACTGACGGCGCGGAATCTTTTTTAAAAGTTTTTTCCAGTCCATTTATCTCTGCTATCTAAATCTATGCTTTTTTAAGCTTGGTCTCTATCTCTGTCAGTCGTTTATTGAAGCTTATAAGTACACGCCTGATAGGTTCAGGGATCTTCATACACTCTTCACATATAAAGCGTGTTGAATAGCTGCCAGAAACGGCATAATCATACATCCGATTGCAGCAACGACACTGTCTACGCTGCTTAATATCTTCACTGCTCATCTATTTTCTGAAAAACCTCTTGTCTTTGCTTTTGAAAAAGCTCTCGCTCTAAAAAGAGACGAGAGCTTATAGCAACTTATATATGATTGCCAAGTTTGAGTGCTGCCTGAGCCATCATCTTTCCTATTTCTAGTTTATGTGGACAAGCTTCTTCTGCTCTACTGTAGTCGGTCTGCAATATTGCAAGACGTGTTTGAGCAGGCATCTGGGAATAAAGCTCTCTAGCCCAAACCTGCTCATTGTAGTTGTCGTGGTACATCAGATAGCGGAGCGTGTCGCCAATGCGTATCTCTTGTGGAACGTGTGGTGAGCAGATATGGTCACAGCCGTGACAGACAAGATGGTTAGTAGCCTGTGCATACTCTTGCAGAAGCTTCTGTTCGGCTTCACTGATCTGGTTCTGCATAGCAGCCATTGCATTCTCTTGCACTATTTGTAGCGTTGGCATATGAGAAACTATTGTATCGATACGCTCATCTGCCCAGACTGCTTTGAGTGCCGATTGTGCATCATTAAAACCTTTACTCTTGAAGGCATCGGCTTTGTCTTTAAAGGAGACTCTACCACCTTGTGTCTTCATTGCAACAAGTCCAATGTTAGCCTTCTTAGCTTTGTCGATAGCTTTATTGAGTTCATCAGAGTTTACCGAACGGAAGTTATATCGAAACATTATTACATCGATAAATCCGCCTTCTGCTGCGGCTTCGAGTGCTTGTGGGAGTATTCCAGCGTGGCAAGAAAAACCTATGAACCGGATCTTCTTCTGTTTTTTCAGTTGCTCACCTACTTCTCTAAACTCTTTGCTTTTTGGCCAATTGACACACTCTTTTGGATATTCGCCATCGCCAAGTTGGTGGATGTAGTAGAGGTCAAGGTAGTCTGTACGAAGTTTTTCAAGGCGTGTATCGATAGTTCTCAGCATGTCGCTTGGCTGGTGTGGATGGTCTTTGGAGACGATAAAAGACTCTTTGCGTTTGCCTTGTTTTTCTAGGACTCGTCCAAGAATTATCTCGCTCTGACCGCCAAGATAGCAGTCGGCTGTGTCAAAATAGTTGATACCAAGCTCAAATGCTCGTCCAACCATCACATTGTTGAGGTCATACATACCACCGTGTGCAAGAATAGGTACCTTTTCACCGGTTTTTCCTAATATTTTGGTTGGTATTTGACCTTTTAAAATGTTTGTTGGTGCGTCTTTGGGAGGTGTTGCAAATGCTCTAGTGTCAAGGTCTGCATTGTTATTTGCAGAACCACCAGCATTGCACCCAATGACTGTTGCCGCACCTAATAATGCTGATCCTTTTAAGAAGTTCCTTCTGCTGCAATCTGACATAGCGGCTCCTTGTCTGTTTTGAAATGGATTTTAGAGTAGGTTGCAGTACAAAGCTGCAGTTTATAGTTCTTATTTTTTGCCTAGTTGTTCTCTCTTATGGTTGATCTCTCTTGCCCAGGCAACAAGGTCGAAGTTCTCATCTCTTGAAAGTGCTCTACGAGCCTTTTCATTATTGGTTTGAAAATCTTTTACTGGAACAGGAAGCGATTTGGGTAGAAGTTTAGGGTCTTGTGCTGCTGTCTTTGTGCTGCAACATCCAGAACTTCCACAGCCGCTTCCACATCCACTTTGCTCTGCTATGGAACCAAGTGTAACTATCATATGACTGAGACTAAACTTCTTCTTTGATTCACTACTGACAGCAATATTTCTGTTTTTATCTGATGTACTGGCTAAACTGTTACTTGAAAAGGTATTTGATGGAGTCTTTGAGGTCTTTGTTCCACAACTACTTCCACATCCGCTTCCACATCCACCACTCTTTTTTGTTGAAGCGTGGTTATGACTCTTGAGTGTAGGAGTGGCTGAAAGAATAGCTGCATTTAACAGAACGCGCCCTTGACTGTCTTCCATCAGCATTGCAGTTTTATCCTTATCATTTAGCAACAACCTGCGATCTGATTGGTTGCGAAAGCGAGTTTCCCCAACAGCCGTTACATAGACGGCTCGCTCGTCTAGCACAGGACATTCTTTCTCACAGATACCACAGCCAATGCAGCGTTCGGGGATAATAAAAGGTTTGTTGAGTGTAACTTTTGTTCCATCAACCCGTGTAATCTCCTCATCGTAAGTTTCAATCGCTTTGGGTGAGACTGGACAGACTTCTTCACAGACTACACAAGGTGTTTCCATCGCCCAAGGTAGACATCTACCTCTATCATAGAATGCAGTTCCTACTTTTATTGGCCCTTGCTCTTGGTAATCTCCAAGCCCAAGTTTCTCTTCGATACTTACTCGCTGAATAGCACCTGTTGGACATACTTGTCCGCAAAGTGTGCAGTTGAGTTCGCAGTAGCCAAGGCGCATATCCATAATAGGAGTCCAAAAACCTTCTAGGCCAGATTGAAAGAAGGCTGGTTGGAGCACATTTGTTGGGCAGACTCGGATACATTGGTCACATTTGATGCAGCGTTCTAGAAACTCGGCTTCTTCAACTGAGCCTGGTGGACGTATCACTCCACGATCAAAGGTCTTGTTGTTAGTTTTGCCGCTCAGTCTTGTAAATGGAAAGAAGAGGGCGGCTGTGACGGCTGCAAATGCTGCGCGACGCGCTGTCACTTGAGGAGCTTTAACCCCTGTCTCTTCACGAGGCATAAATTGAAAGCTGAGTGCATCGTGTGGACAGTCTTCAATACAGTTAAAACAGACAAAGCATTCACTTTTTCTCAGAAGTGTATGTGGATCGCTTGCCCCTTCGCAGCTTTTTAGACAAAGGTCACAGTCTGTACACTTCTCTGGATCACGGTCGATGCGCCAAAGTGAAAACCTTGAAAGCGTTCCTAACAGTGCACCTAATGGACATAGGACACGGCAGAAGAAACGCGGTATTACAAGGTTCATCGCCACAAGTGCAAAGAGTATAAATCCTATAAGCCACGCTCCATGATGCTCTTTTTCCTGCACATACACCCAATTTGTGGGCATGTTTATCGATGGAA
>JAEUQL010000441.1:0-3560 GCA_016789295.1 Blastocatellia bacterium
AGGTTATTTTAATATAACTACTCAAGATACTACCATTGAAGGCATTAAATATACCTACTGCAACCTTTTATTTTCTTGTGATGGTTATTCTTATTCTTATACAAAAGGAGACGGCGTTTCCTCTCGGCCATAAATGGCCGAGTCTCCACGCCTTAAAAGATTGATGAAAAACCCCAACACTACTCTTAAGTATA
This sequence comes from Blastocatellia bacterium, assembly GCA_016789295.1. GTDB lineage: Bacteria > Acidobacteriota > Blastocatellia > Chloracidobacteriales > JADJPF01 > JAEUQL01. The sequence goes on from JAEUQL010000441.1 coordinate 195, forward strand.
TATCTAAGCTCAGCTATGAGCGGTTAGTGAAGATGAGAGCAGATGTAGAGAAGCTGGCTGGTAAGAATGATGATGTTATCTTGTCAGAAGACGGTTCTTATTTACCTTCAAAAGAATTTCTCAAGTTTTTAGATACATGTATTGCTAAATTTAAACTTGCAGAAGTTGTTGATATCAACTCTAAAACTCCAATAGAGCAGCCCGCTACACAGGCCACCACAGATCCCAACTCTGATGATTTCCCAGTTCCAGAACCACCCAGGAAGCCATCACTGATAGCAGATTTCTGGAATTGGCTTAGCTGGGAATGGTACGAAAAGAAAAAGCCTATTTTTGTAAGTCTAGTAGGTTTAACTCTTGCTGCTCTTATTATTTTTTGGCCTGCTAAAGTCATATACAACAATTTTTCAAGCAAGCTAATAACCCATGGCTATCTGCTGGGATTTAATGATGCTAACAACAAACATATAGAATATACACGCTTGCTTGATAAAGCTTATCTGGAAGAAAATCCAGTACAACTTGCCTATCTCTTTGAGGAAATATCAAAAAAGATTGAAACAGATAAAACAAGTACACTCTATCTAGCTAGAGCTGTTACTGCTGAAAAGCTTCTGCTTCACGACAGAAGTCAAGAAGATCTGACTTCTTACAACCAACTCACTGGCAAAAATAGAGAGTCTGTAGTCAAACAGAAAATCTATGAACCTGATATCTATGAACAGCTAGAAACATCTATAAATAGTTACTTGATGGCTCGTTCATCTGGTGCTGAAAATCTGGCTATTACTCATCTTAATAAAGCAAAAACTTTTGCCAAAGATATAGAGAAAACAGGTGACAAGATAGGTATCGATCTGGTTAGATTTTATTCTGACCTACATAGCAACAGAGTTCATAAACTTTTGAAACTCAGACAGAAGAAGGATCAACTTGCAAATGTACCTGCTATAGACAACTTTCAAGAGAATATAAGCCAGCTTGAAATACTTAAAAAATCTTTTGAGTCTGAAGGTGCAAAAGAAGATACTGAGTCCGTAGCTTTTTTGCTTGCTAAGTTTTTGGTAAAGTCAGGCTCATATAAGAAAGCTGGTGCATTCATAGAACCATGGCTGAAAGTCTCAGAAAGGGATCAGCACCGCCTTGGCTGGATAAAATTTACTTTCCTAAAAGGTCAAGTCGCAATCTATGAAGCCAAACATTCCGTATCAGCCAAATTCAACACACAAGCCATAGAAGCTAGTAAAAACTTACATCCAAATACTTTTCAACTCTATCTCCTACACCCTGTAATCGGAAAGCAAGCCGAAGGAAAGAACCCAGAAAATGTGTTTAAGGTTTGTCTTGAAGTTTTAGATTTAAGCTTAAAGTCCATGAATAAAGCCCCTTCTCTTTATAGTGGATTTGCAGCAACTTATGCTCAATTTCAAGGCTTAGGAGCTAAAAATCTAAGTCTTAATAATTTAGCAAGAGAATATTTACTTTTAAGTATAAATTTAGCAGAGAAAAATAAGCTTTACGGCTATGAAAAAGAATCAAGGTGCTTATTAGCAGTTTTAGAAGTCAGTGAGAAAAGAATCAAAGAAGCTTTTAGCCAGTTAAGAAAGGCAGAAAGTACTAATTCTAAAGATCCCTTCACAAAAAATATAGATCAAGCTCTTATAGAAGCTTATAGGGCAAAGATTTATGGTTTGTTAGGAACTGCAACTTTGTCAGAACAAGGGTATAGAAAAGCTCTTGCAATTTTAGAAAAAAGTAGTGTGGTAAATTTCTACTACCCCATGCAAGTGAGACAAGGACTTGGAGAAGCATTATGGCTCCAAAAGAAAAATGAAGAAGCCTTAGTTTATCTAGAGAAAGCCAAAAATGATTTAGCAGAAGCACAAACAATGTTTCAAGTCTTAGACACCATTGACAGTTTCAGAAGTTTAAACTTTACTGACAAAACTCCTGAAGAAATAATTCATTTAATTAATAAATGACTCACCAAACAAAAGCGGAAAACAGTGATAGTTAGTAGTAAAGAAACTTCTCTTCACTTCAACAAGAGTGTATCTAGTAACATCCTCATCAATTACGTCATAGTAAAACTTGAAGTGATCTATATTGGCCATGTCTTCTGGTGGTAGGTTGGTTATAGATACTAAGTAATCAATATTATCTTGTGGAATCAAGTTTATTGACTCTGTTAAATCTTCTATTGTCAACTTTTGTTCATTAGTCAAGTTTATTTTATTTGCTGGCTTTGCAATCTTTCGAAGGAAAGGCAAAGAGCTTTTCCCATCCAAACTTACAAGCTTCACCATCTCATCACTAAGCCTAGATGAATAGAACATTCCACTGTTGAAATGTATCTTTCCATAGAAATTGTCTTTGATGCGCAGCCTTCTCTTATAAACATCTCTTTCTATATCAAGAATCCATCTAAAATCTCTTTCATCACTAGATTGCCCATCAAGTGCTTGATAGTACCTTGGCCTTGTAAAGTTAGCTAAATTTGTCCCTGTTACAGAGATATTGATTGTTCTCTTCAACTGCTCTCCTCTAAATCTTGCTATCTCTCTCTTCTCACCTCTTATCAGCTTGTAAACGACCATCTCTGGCATGTGATGATGAGCACTGAGTAGCCCTACACTCACTTTGTCACTACTTCCCATAAACAGACCCATCATTCCATCAAATTCAAATGTCACTGTTGACATTGTTTGCACAGAAGATGCTTTGCTTAATTGTGGGATAGACATTGTGATTACAAGTACAGAGACGGCAAGCAGAAAGAGGATAATTTTTCTCATTTTTTACCTTGCTGATAACGAGAGATCGAAACTTTTTCATACTAGCACATAAGCTATTGATTTTGCTCAATCTTGTCTTCAATACGAAGACAAGATTGAGAGATATTTACCAAAGTAGATCAATGATGAAATAAAGATGCTTAAGCTACTAAGTAGTTAGGATCACTACCTTTTAGCCAAGCAGTTGCATAAGTTGGTGCTTTTTTATAGCTGTCCTGCCATATATCTTCACACCATTCTGCAACATTGCAGTGCATATCACTGTGACCGTTCCAAGTACGGTACTACCTGATTGATCAAAAGAGATACTAAGGTTGAATCCATGAAACTGAACTCGTCTGGAATATTCAAGCAGATTATTCTCTTTCCACTGATATGAGCACGGAATTTCTTTGATAGCTTATTTCTGTGAGGCTTTTCCATAACAAAGATCAGATCAGCCCACCTCAAGATGTCCGGCGTGACTACCACTTTGGCATCATTATCTAGACCTGCAGATGAAACCTCAATCCCTTCCCAAGTTGAGAATACCTGCTCAGCAGTAGGGCTTCTCAGACGATTTTGACTGCAG
>JAEUQL010000441.1:3570-3827 GCA_016789295.1 Blastocatellia bacterium
ACTTATTGACCCGTCTTTAAGGTTGACCAAATTAACCTCACCCCAGCAGCAGATGCTGAAATCCAACCAATAGACTTTATCAGTTTTAGCATCAATGGCGGCTTCCTGAAACTGAGGTCATTTGCCCAAATAGACTACCGAATTTATCCGCAACCAATTTGATTTTGCTTACCTATCTGTGATTGAGAAGAATAATGCTTTCGATCTCACGAACGATCTTTCTTGACAGACTCTCAGTTGTTATCGGATGTTGGTTT
>JAEUQL010000442.1 GCA_016789295.1 Blastocatellia bacterium
TTAAAACTGTCACAAGCTCCTGGAGGAGCCTCACTGTTTGGAATTATACCTTTACAGGAATTGACCAGAGCACCGTTTCTTGCACTTCCAGTAGTAATTGTGTCAAAAGTTGCACCATTAAATACAGATAGGATATTTTCTGGTGCACGTCCTCCATTAGGACCTCTGCGACCCATCTTGTCTGTACCTATGACTATGTGTCTGGAAACAGTTATCTGTGCTGGGATTCTTACTAAATCATCAGATGCATTGAGAACAAAACGTGAAAAAGAGTTATCATCACCTGTTATGTAGAAGTCACCATTTGTGTGTACCCAGCCACCAAAAGCCCAGTTTGGCGGTATATAGAGTTCGAAATCTGAGTCTGAAAAGATACCAAATTGAAATAGTGGAAGAAGGATGTTGTCAAAGTCTCTTGTGATCTGTACATCAGAGCCACCGCGATTCTCACTTACTGCTGTGGCTGACATTCGGTAGCGACGAATAAAACCTTGAAGTCCTGCAAACTCCCCTCTGTTTATCTGTGCTTGTACAGGTGGCCTTGGTGGGAAATTACATAGTGGAGCAGCATTTGGGTTGCAAACATCTACTACACAAAAAGGCTTTGGATCTCCTACCCACCCAAGATCAAAAATATTTGTACCTGCAATAAATTTCTCTGAATAAGAAGGTGAGCAAGCAGACCCTGGAGGACACGAAACATTTGGTGTAATCAATCTAAACTGATTTAAGGCCAAAGGATCACTTAGTACTACTCTGCACATTGAGTCATAGCTGGGTGAAAGCGACGAAGCAAACAGAGCACTGAAATCATTTGTCATCTGCTCTAACTTTGCATAAGAAGTGTAGAACGCCCTCCGCTGTGCTACTTCGAAATTCGAAGATATAGCATCCGTAGTCGAGATAGTCAGTGAGGTACTTACATATATAGTCAAAAGTGACAGAACAAGCGTGACTATCACCAATGCAGAACCACGCTCCTGCTTACTCCCATCTCTGCGATTGCTGAACTTTCGCCAGATCTTTTTAATCTTTTTCATAAAATCTCCTTAATTAGGGCGGAAGTCAGAGCCATAAAAGTTTCTTGTGTTGAAAGTTGCATCGAGCGAAAACCTGTAAAGGTAACCCAAGGCTGGGTTGTACTGATCGTGAACTTTCACATCTCTTTCTGAAGCACGAACTCTTATGGAGACATTCACCTGTCTTATATCCAAAAGACGATAGGGTTGTGTAGTTCCTCCCCCATTTGTAGCTCGACCATAGAAACTTGGATCCTCTACGGGACCTGCAATATTTGTAACTGTTGTATCAGGAATAAATAGATAGTAGCTAAATTGTAAGTCTTCTACTCCCGTTGCAATAATACTGTCATAGAAGCACGTACCAAATTTGCAATCATAAGTGTCACGGTTTGGAGTCAGTGCCACAGCCGCCATTGAAGGACTTCCTCCAGACTGTGTGTGTGGAGGTGGTAGCTGTTCACGCCTGATCAGGTTTCCATTACCGTCAACATAATAGGAAACAAAAAAGAACTTGTAGAGACTCACCTGCCCTGCTACTTGTGGATTTCTAGAAACATTAAAAAGACGCCCTGTGCCAGGCTGATTTATTCCATAAGTATCCATTTCAAAAGATATGTCCCCGGCAAGGTTGTTGTCGGTTACAACACCAATTGCAAACTCTCCACCAATACTGAGAACTGCAAAACTACCTCTGAAAAGTTCAGCAGAAGCTGCTGGTAAAGGCCCTCCACCTGTGAAGACTCTAAACTTTCTTCCATTATCTATAAGATTGCCACTGAGCGGCCTTCCTTCATTAAACGATTGATCAACAAAGATCATCGTTATCTGGTCAGTGCGGTTCGTCACAGTAGCACCATTTGAATCTACAGTCCTAACAAGATTGATATTGTTTCCAGGAAGTATTGGACTGATGTTGTAAGCCGAAGGTGCTGGTGCGGGTATAGGTGGTCCTGTGAGTGGATCAAGAAAGGCAGAACTACCTACTGGTATTGAAGGAGCAAAGTTATAACCAGCATTCTGAATGTCTCTACCTATGGATTGGAGTGCAGCTCTTGCATTCTGTTCAACATCGGCCAGTCTAACAGTAGTTGACCTAGCTAGTTGACCTGCTCGCATAAACGAAAGCAAAGGAACAAGAAGTACCAAAAGCAGTGCCATAGAGACCAAAAGCTCTACAAGAGTAAGACCTGCTTCTTTATGTCTATTCATATGTAACCACCTAAAATCTTCTAAAATTCGTTAGCCGACAAACAAGAGTTACCGAATCACGTCCTCCTGCTGGAGTACCAAAGTTTACTCGAACTGTCACCTCTTTTACTGAACCATCTGCACTCAAATCTCTTATTGAAACTTCACGAGTAAAGTTAAACAACCTTAGCCTACCATTGTCAGCTCTTGCATCGGTTCCATCTGCTTTGGCTGTATACTGACCATCTCTGCCTGGATCTATTTCAAGTTCCATTACTCTGGTTCCCAAACCTCCACAAGGGCCTACTGCTCCTGGAGGTAGTCCATCATCACAAGTGCCATAAACACCGTCTGGCCCAGGCTCCAACATTGGTGTGATATTGTCAGGAGGTGCTATAAAACGTCCCCCTGCAGTCGTATAACTTATAGAAGCAAAATCATTAAATCCAGGACGTGGAGATTCTTTGGCAGCAATGATGCTCTCCATGATGGTGTTTGCAAGCTGCTTTGCAAGCTCCTGCTGCTTGGCTCTTCCTGGTAAAGTCACACCTATCACTAATGCTGCTGACAGAGCAAGCAGTCCAATAGTCACCACAAGAATTGCAATCACTATCTCTAAGAGAGAAAAACCTTCTCTATTCTCTTTCTTGTACATCTTATAGTCTCCTAGTTGAACTGTGTCACCCATCTTGGTGTTGCACCTGGAATATATTTCCAGGCTTTCAAGCCGCCTGTTGAACCATAAAGAGTAACTGCTCGTATTAGTTCGGGAGCTTTTGAGGTATTTACATCGTCAGCAGAAAATTGCAAGATCAGATACTGTTGTTTACCACCACCATCAGCCAAATTGACTGCACGACCAGCAGGATCAAAGTAACAGACATAACTGTTTGCTGGAACAGCCGTTGCGAAATTGTGAACCTGAAAATCACTCTCTGGTTGTGGAAAAGCTGTGACAGCAGGAAGCTCAGAAGTAACATTTATCCTTACATCTTTGGGAAGCTGCTTGGTCAGTGTTATTACTTCATCTCCTCTGGTTGTTATACCACCCATATCAATCAATGAAACACTGTTTGCCAAAAATCTTGTAGTTGCAGGTAGTGTTGCATTGCTTAGGGGGATATTTTGATCGTTGAACGCGGTATTTATAACTACAGCATAGAACTGCCTGCGAGTGATTGCTTGAACACGGGCTTGCCTCATCACTGAGTATATAGCACTTGCGGCATCTTCTGTCTTGACCATCCTTCTATGTGGATTTAAGGATAAAAGCGTAAGTGTTGCAAGAATACTTAGGATAATCAGTACAACCAGGATTTCAATTATCGAAAAACCACTGCTTCTTAAGAAAAAACTCTTTTTCATAAGCCAACAACTCAAGTATAAAAATTAGTAGTTTGAAAAACTGTTTCGGGGTATTACTCTTATCGGTTTTTATAGTTACACTGTTGCCAGATAAATCTTTTTCTGCTCTATAAATCTCCGGCTACAGTAAACTTCCCATAGTACAAACTATAGGTTTAATATCTTTCTTTGGATATCTACTTAATACTAGCTACTAGAATTTTTAGAAATCCAGTTTTCTA
>JAEUQL010000443.1:0-3535 GCA_016789295.1 Blastocatellia bacterium
GTTGACCTGTTCTGATGGTCTGGCTACAAAGAGCATATACTTTGAGCAAGGTGCAATTGTCTATGCCAAAAGTACTTTGAGGGAAGATCGTCTTGGAGAGACTTTGATCAGGGTTGGCAGGATTACACAGACAGATTTCGACCGTGCAACAACTGTGATGAAGCAGGATGGTATAAGATTTGGTGCTGCACTGATCAAACTAGGCAAAATAGATGAAGTAGAGCTTAAACCTTTGATAACAGAGCAGTTTTCTTCCATAGTCTATTCACTGTTTGAATGGAGTAAAGGAGCATTCGAGTTTACAACAGGTGAGCCTAGAAAGAGGTCTATAAAGATATCTTTGTCAACAGCAGATATTATCTTTGAAGGTCTGCGCCGCATGCAGAATATAGAACTTATAAAAGCTTGGCTTGGAGATTTCAGTTGGAAACTATCAATAACATCTGATCCACTACTTCTTTATCAATCAGTAAATCTAACACCCAAGGAAGGATTTATAGTTTCTCGCATAGAAAGTAAGATGTCAGTTGACGAAATACTATCACTTGGTGGACTTCCAGAGGATGAAACTCTAAAGACAATATGCGGACTGTTAGCTGTTGGGATATTGCGGTGGGTTGATAGAGAGACAGGAGGTTATTCAGTCCCTATATCTACTGTTCTAGCAGATTCACAGCAGCAGCCTGCAATATTTGATATACAGACTGCAGCAGCCTTCTGTTATGAAGTTGAAAATATTCTAAGAAGTCTCGACAAGATGAGTCACTACGCAGTCTTGGGTATTGCACGTTCAGCTACAACTGAGCAGATACATGAAGCATATGCACTACTTGCAAGAAAGTTCCATCCAGACAGACACGCACAACTTGCCGAGTACAACCTGAGCATACAGTCGGATCTGGAAAATATCTTTGAAAGAGTTCTGGAAGCTTACCATGTGCTGAGTAACCCAATAACTCGCCAAGTTTATGATCAAAGCTTCAAAGCTACAGGTGCTTACAGAGTAGCACTGCCAAAACAGGTTGCTCCTGCAGCAAACAGAGCCGAGCCTGTTGTTGCACAGACACCTTTCTCAATAGTGAAGTCCGAGTCAATAAAGACAGAGGAGCCAAAGAGACCATCAACATTAGAAGAGCCAGTAAAAGCGGCTAGCAAGATAGAAGAGGCACAGAAGTGGTTTGATCGTGGAATGACCTACTATGGATCACAGCAGTTTCGACAAGCTTGTCACGCCTTTCAGACTTCTGTGGATCTGGAGCCAAACAACCCAGAATATCGGATATTTCTTGCTAGGAGCTTAGCACAAATAAAAGGCCATCACACAAGAGCAAAAGAACATTTTTCTAAAGCTCTGGAGCTAGAACCAAACAACCCGGACTATCTTGCTGAAGTGGGGCTATTCTACCAGAAGTTGGGACTGATAAAGCAGGCTGATATTATGTTTGAGAAAGTGCTAGAAATAGTTCCAGACCACCCCATAGCTCGTCGAGCAAGGTCAGAAGAGTAGGTCAGAAGCGAGGTCTGGGAATTTACTACTTACACAGCAGCTAGCTATATGAGTAGTCTGTGGATATGTAGCTAATGAGGATTCTTCTTTGGCTTAGTGATAAAAAATTGTTTTGGTGTAGATTATGTACTAATATTGAGCTTGCAGATTGAGTCAAAGAGTCAAAAAAGACTGCCCCTGTTGAGAAAAGTTTAAGTAGAAGAGTTTTATAGCTTTCAAGCAGATCTATAAAGATTGTGTTTAAGGGCTTTTCTATACAAGCTTTTCTAAAAGCAGTATATACAGTTGAGGGCTAGGCGGTTATTGAAATAAGTAGGTTTGATTTCCATCACTGAGAGCTTGAGAAGTTGTGTATGATATCAAGTCTACATGTCTTTGAGGCTACGATCCTTAGACAGTCAGATTTCAAGACTCTATATTTTTCAGAAAAAGGTTTCTCACAGTTATCTCTAACATAGGAGTTTTATCAGCAGAGAGGCCAAAACTGGAGCAAAAATATGTTCTGTCCGTTTTGCGGAACCGACAATGCTAGTGACCAGAAATATTGTCGTAACTGTGGTGCGATGCTTCCGGTAGCTACCAAAGCCAGTTCCAAACCGAGTGCAACAGGTACCAAAAAAAATTCTGTTGGTTTTCCAACGGGTACAAACTCATTGAGTTCGGCAGGAACTTCTTCTTTTGTACCTCCGCAGCCACCAAACTTGCCAAAACCAGCTAAGTCTTTGCCGCTGCCAAGCTTGAATGAAGCAGTAGGTTCAAAGAGAAAAGAAGAAGTAGCACCACCAGACGCACCTGCCTTAGACAGTTCAAAGAACATGGGGCACCAGCCCACAGTCAACTTAAACGATGCAGATGATTTTGATCCTAATAGTTTGCTAGAGAGTTTTTACGAGACTCAGCCTACTTTTAATGCGAGCCTTAATCGCCAGAAGATAGACCCTTCCAAACATCCAGATGTTGGCAAGGCGTTTGTGCCACCACCACCACCTCCGCCACTACCATCTTCGACCCCTGTTTCTAAAGCAGGAACTTTCATACCAGAGACCACAGGAATGCCAAGGCTAGAGGAGGTTGTAGATAGTACCATTCAAATGGCTTCTGTATCTGCAGATGAGGCATTGCTTGAATCTCTATCAACTACTGCTGTGCCCGTATCAACTTCCCAAAAGAACACTCCACCACCAGCAGAGAGTGAAAATAAGAAGAAGGATGAAAAGGCTTCTTTTAGTAAGACTCTGATAGGACATCCTATGTCCGATCCATTAAAACAGAGTGAAATTACTTTAGATGCTCCTGTGGGAGACGCTTCCGCAGGAGCCACTAATCATTTTGGGAGTTTGGCTGGCGATAAAGGGGCTTCCTCTCCAGAAACCCTGTTTATGGATGTACCTCCCTTTAGAGACGAGGATGATACAGAGACTATCCCAAGTGCTAGGCTTTCAGACATATTTGGAAATGTTGCAATACCTGGGCTGTCAAAGAATTTTGCTATTCCAGGACCACCACCACCACCTCCTCCTCCAACATCTGTTGGCATTGACACTGCTGGCTCAGCCGAAGAGCAGAACCTGGAGACATTGGTTCTCAACAAGTCAGAGCTTAAAGATGTTGAAGATGCTGCAATGAAGGCTGCAGCTACAACTCTGATGGCTCCTTCAAATGTAACAAATAGCTCTGCTGGGTCTTTGGACAGTCCAACAACTGTCTATATGCCCCCAAACAATCCTAGACAGTTTGATGAAGCAACAGAAGTTTTGAAAAACTCTCCTATTAAAGATGAGACCACTGATGAGCTTGACAAGAAGACAAGGGTCAGTTTGCCCAAACCTGAAGGTTTTGCGCTGGACGTAGCTAGCACCATAGCAATGCCTTCACTGTCTGAACCAGATACAGAGTCTTATCCAGAAGTGATGCAACAGTCTGAGATCAGGCAGCGCATGGAAGCCGAAGCACAGATGCAGATGCCAGTCAACAGACAGACTAACCTTCAGCGAGTGGACATATGGTCCACGTGTGCATTCCTGATGC
>JAEUQL010000443.1:3545-3784 GCA_016789295.1 Blastocatellia bacterium
GTAGCTGCTGTTTGTGCTGTCATAATAGTCTTTGCAGCAATTGCTTCCATTGGAGGCTATTACATATGGAATAGACTGAAGAAACCTGTTCCTGTAGTAAAAACGCCAGATCCAGTAACTACTCCAAAGAAAGATACTCCTGTAGTTGTTCCGCCTGCGATACCAGAAGCACCGCCAAATATGGTACTGATTCCAGCAGGTGAGTATTTGATAGGAACTGATCAAGGAGATGAAACAGA
>JAEUQL010000444.1 GCA_016789295.1 Blastocatellia bacterium
CCACCATTGTTGAGCTTGTCCATAACGAGCTTGAGCGCTACGAAAAGATCGGAATGTCTAGTTCCAAGTGTCTTTTCTGCCAATCGACGAATTCTTGCCGTCGAATAATGTTTTCTATAACGCTCTTTTGAAACATTGTCTGCATCTGGATCTAAAAGTAGCTCTCTATCTTCTGCTACAAAGAGGAAAAGCAGTCGATAGACCAAGCGCAAAAGCTGTCTGTAATATTCTTGAGTGGAGAGCTTGCCCAATTGAAGTTGCTCTTTGAGGTCTCTATTTTGAGGATGAGAAAGAAAGCCACTACCAAGCGCAGAGATAGCCTTTTCAACACCATTTCTGAGTTGGTCGAGAGCACGCTTGCCTTGTTCAGCAGCTTTTCGAGACCACTTTTCGAGCCAAAACTCTTCTGGTCGTTCTGCTTCAATTCTTGACTGATGAGCTAGCAGCCAAAGCAATGCAAAATCGGCATAGACTTCACCTTTCATCATCGCTTCAAGGTCGAACTCAACAAAAGCATTGCGTGTTAGGCTAATATTATCTCGAAGAAGACGAAGCTTTAAGCCATTAGAGAGAAAAGCCCATAGATAGTTGCTGCTTCTGTTGAGTAGCTCTTGAAGCATTCCGTGAGGGCTGGCTTTTGACGCACCTGTCACGCCTGGAGTACGCCTGTCAAGCTCTATGCGAGCACCAACAAGGTGAATAGGAACGTTTTGCCAGAGGTGAGAGATGGGATAAGACTTTTCTTCTATGGTAATTGCAGATTTTTGGGCAGATAAACGCCCATATCCAAGCTCTTGAAAGAGTATAAGCAGCCACTTCTCACGAGTAACAGTAGTTGCTGTAATATCTGTTGGTGAAAGTTTCTCTAAAGCGTTTCTGAATGCGCTCCAAGCAGCTAACAATCTATTCCAAGAGCGATTTATAGCCTCGTTTACTTTTTCTCCCTCATACAAGTGATAATCATTTGGGGTCAAGCCTCCAAGGTCTTTATCGCCTGCTGAAATTCTCTGCAAAAGGTCTGCAGGGAGAATAGCTCCTTCGGTCTGAATAGTGGCAAATAGTGTTCTGCTTTTCATCAGGATTTAAAAGTCTTCTCTAACACGTTCAGTTTTCGCATCTTCAATCGGTTTCAAACTTTCGCCCACAATCATAATCACTTTTTAAACTAGAACAAGAGGTTACTCTACACTATTTTTTAGGGTAGATAGACGTAGACACCTAGTATATCTGGTGGAAGTTGAGGTTCAACACTGTATCTTACACCTTTTGTTAAGCTTGCATCTCTAACCCTTCGGTGTGCATCGAGGAGTTCCTGACCACGTTTTTGCGCAACTTCTTCAAGATGAGGCAACAAGCTTTGATAACCGTCAATTACTTTCTCAATAAAGTTTGAAGCTATTTCAGGACTGACATTCTTTTCGGCTGTAGCGTCTAAAAGTCGTTCAGCTACAGCAGTATCGAGCCATTTTGCATTCTGTGGCGAACCTTCAAAAGCAAGTAAATAAGCTTCTTCGGCCAGTAGCTCTTTGCGTTCACTATCTTTCTGCTTGACTATATGGTATCGAAGCCTCAGTAGTAGAACAGTAGTGCGTGTCGCTACCAACTTTGTATGTATAAGACCGGAACGTTTGGCTATAGGTTCTGTTATAGGATCAAGAGCCGTATCCAGCAAATAGTTTGCTAGTGTTTCAACTACTGGATGAGTTCTGGTCAAGTAAAGCTGATTATCTTCTACAGGAAGTTCGAATTTAGCTTTGAAGTTGAGCTTATCTATCGGTTTTTTGAGTACTACACTGAAGGTTTCCCGAAGAGGCTTAGGGACATCGACTTCAAGTTTTACATTGATCAGGCCATTTTGATCAATCATAGCTTTATTGGCTTTAAGAGCGTTGATTGTAAAAGCCTTAACATTGAGGTTAGAGCCAATAGCATTTCTGACTGAGTCAAGTTCTTTGGCTACATCTTCAACTTTGATACCTTCTTGAGCAAACATAGTTCGAGAGCGTTTCTCGCGCTCAGATGTAGCCTCCCATTTTTGAAAGAGGTCATCTTTTTGAGGCTTAAAAAGCTCTTCAAAGCCAGATAAATAGCCTTGGTTAGAGTTGGAATGCTCTCTTAATAGCAAACCTTCAAAGATAGCTTCTATAAGTTGCTCAGTATCAACGGGGACGGGAACAGAAACGCCAAGGGAGCTACGGATAGCTTTGTGTTTTCTAAGAAGTACATCGAGAACTATTCCATCAATCTGGTTATCTTTTCCATAGTAAGTCAGTACACGAACGGTTTTACTAGGTTGGCCATAACGATCAACCCGACCTTCGCGTTGTTCGTGGCGTGTAGGGTTCCAAGAAAGGTCATAATGGACGACTGTATCAAAATGTTCTTGAAGATTTATTCCTTCACTAAGACAATCAGTACAAACTAGTACCCGTTTGGCTGCTTGAGAAAGCTCCAAGACTCTACTTTCGCGTTCTGCAGGAGGAAGTTGGCCAGTAACGGCTACTACTTCTACATTCTTTAAGCGTCTTCTCAACTCCTCTGCTACGTACTCGGCTGTTTGAATAAACCTGCAGAAAAGTATTGGTTTGAAGCCATCTTTGATAAGGGAGTCAAGCAGTTTAATAGCTAATTTGAGTTTAAGGTCTTTTTCACCTTTAAGCAGTTCGGCTTCTTTAGCCATTGCTTTTAGTAGTTGGCTGGTCTTTTTCTCTTCTGAAAGAGTTTCTATCTGCTCATCACTGAAGTTACTTCCTGGAGTAATGTCCATAACTTCGTCGGCTTCGCTTTCTATCAAGTCAAGGACAGTTCTTTTGCCAAGCTCATCGGCTTCTTCAGGGGTTTCAGTATCAACAGTTGCAGCACGGTTATTGAGTGTTGCTACAGCAGCAGCAGGACTAGAAGCAAGAGCACGCAGCAAGGCAATTGCTGACCACCATTTGACACGCTGGCGGTGTCGCGTGCCAGATTTATCGATGACAAGCTCTCGTGCGAAGCTTAGTACTTTCTCAAATAGCTTTTTGTAGTCTTGGTGAAGGGTGTAAGACTGTTCACTATCTTCACGATTAGGAAAAGGAGTATCTGAGTCCAAATAAGAGCGTATATCGGCGCGTCTGCGCTGGACAAAGTATGCTGCTAGTTTCCTTCTCTGCTGTTCGTTCTCTTTTCCGGTAAGGTTTTCCGGTAGGTTGGCAAAATCTGTGTTAAGTAGCTTCAGCAATGAACGAAACGCCTCTTCATCACCGCTATGTGGTGTAGCAGTTACCAAGATGAGGTGTTTTTGCAGGTTAGCAGCAGCTAGTTCTTTAAGTAGTCTGTAACGCTGATGTTTGCTGGTGCGTCCTTCGCCACTGTGAGCACAGGTATGTGCTTCATCAACAATGACAAGCTCAGGACAGGTGCGTAGAAACTCATCGCGTCGCCTATCAGACTTGATAAAATCGGTTGAAACAATAACAAAAGGGTAGTGTTCAAAGAGAGATTCGCCCATAAGACAGCCTCTTTCAAGGCGTGTTGCAGTGCTTGGCAATACAAGCTCTGCATCTATATAAAACTTGTTGCTTAGCTCTGCTTGCCACTGTTCGGCAAGCTGTGGAGGGCACAAAATGGCTATACGTTCTATCTCGCCTCGATCTAGCAACTCTCTAGCAATCAAACCTGCTTCAATAGTCTTCCCAATTCCAACATCATCGGCAATAAGGAGTCTTACAGGGTTGAGTTTGAGAGCCATAAGTAGCGGAACAAGTTGATAAGGGCGAGGTTCAACACCTATCTTGGCGAAAG
>JAEUQL010000445.1 GCA_016789295.1 Blastocatellia bacterium
CATTTATTGTAAGGAAGACAGTTAACTATTATTAACTTACTCAGAACGAAATTGAAAATCACTTTCAATTTCTATTTTATCTATTAAGATCTTAGAGTCAAGTAGAAGATCCGGGAATCGTTATTGTATTGGGAAGCAGAGAAGAGAGTTTGATTGCAAAGATCTCTTTCTAGTCATAGAGTTCGCCTTTATCATTCTTCGGCAGAAGACCTCGGCCAAAAGTTTTATCTTGGCCAGGGATGAATGCGGCTCTTGAGTCTGAGCCATTATTTTCAAGATAGACTCTTGCTATAATTGTGATGCAAGAGCAATCAATCTTGGGCGGAAGGGCTTTGGGTTTCTGCGCCTGGAGGCTTGGCGTTAGCTGAGCTGTTGAAAGGCGAACCTTCTCAACTGAGAGTTCCTTGGATATTAGGCGTGTTGTTTCAGCGTCGATCTAAGGAATCCCCGTTTTGAAAAACGGGGAGGATGTCAAACTAACAGGCTAAAATCAAGGTAGCATTTAAGATGACAGAAGCAGTAAAAGTAATCACCACAAACCGACAGGCATACCACGACTACTATATTGATGAGACCTATGAAGCGGGGATCGTGCTAACTGGTACAGAAGTAAAGTCACTACGCGATGGCCGTGTCAATCTCAAAGACGCTTATGTAGTAGTCAAAGAAGGGGAAGCCTGGTTACTCAATGCCCACATCAGCCCTTACAGTCATGGGAACAGGCAGAACCACGATCCAACCAGAACGCGCAAGCTACTACTTCACAAATACGAGATAGATAAACTTTCAAGTAAAGTTCAAGAAAAAGGTCTAACGCTTGTTCCTACAAAGCTATATTTCAAGCGAGGGCGTGTGAAGGCTGAAGTAGGCATAGCACGTGGTAAGAAGTTGTTTGACAAACGCGAAACAGAGAAGAAGCGTCTTGTAGATCGCGAAACAAGAGCATTTATTAAAGAAAGAAATAGATGAAATCTAAGGAGCGAAGATGGAATTTAGGGTAGTAAAAAACTATTTTGAAGTCACTTCGGATGTACTTGCAGTCCCAGTATTTGAAAAAGAGAGCACTGAAGAAGGTATACTCAAAGAACTAAACGAAGCCACAAATGGTACTATTGCATCACTTGTTGAAAATAGAGAGTTTCAAGGTAAAGCCAATGAGACCGCTTACATTCACACTGCTTCTGGTCTGAAAGTACGCCGACTACTTCTGGTTGGCTTAGGCAAAAAGGAGAAGTTTTCACATAACAGTCTGAGAGAGTTTTCTGCTACAGCAGTACGCACAATCAAGGGCAAACAGCTATCTTCTCTAGCCTTTCTGACTCGTGGTGACGTTGCTACTGGATTGGCAACACAAGCAACAGTAGAAGGTGTCTATCTAGCCGTTTTTGAACCAGGAATTTACAAAAGCAGAGATAAAGAGAGCGGGTCACTGAAAGAGTATCTCATAGTTGCTAGCGATCTAGCGGCAGCAGAAGAAGGACTCACCAGAGGCAAAGCTTTGGGCGAGTCTACAAACTTTGCACGTGAGCTGATAAACGAGCCTAGCAGTAACATGACTCCAAAAGATATGGCTTCAAGAGCAGAAAAGGTAGCTAGTGAAGTAGGTCTAGAGGTAAAGATCCTTGGTGAAGAGTCGATGAAAGCACTTGGCATGGGTGCAATACTTGGTGTCTCTCAAGGCTCTGCAGAAGAGGCAAAGCTGATAGTGCTCAAGTACGAGCATCCAGACTTCAAAGGTGAAGAGACACTTGCACTTGTTGGAAAAGGGATCACATTCGATTCTGGTGGCCTTTCACTTAAGACAGCCGAAGGTATGGAGAAGATGAAGTACGACATGGCTGGAGCTGCTGCTGTAATGGGTGCTATGCGAGCAGTAGCACTACTGAAACCAAAAGCCCGTGTTTATGGTGTGATGGCTTGTGCAGAGAACATGCCTTCTGGCACTGCAATTAAACCAGGAGATGTGCTCAAGACCATGTCTGGTAGGACAATCGAAGTAGTCAACACCGATGCCGAAGGTCGATTGGTACTTGCTGACGCTCTGGTATATGCAAAGAAAGAACTGGGTGCCACACATCTTGTTGATGTAGCAACACTGACAGGTGCTGTTATGATAGCTTTTGGCTCTGTCTATGCTGGTTTAATGAGTACAGACAAGCAGATGGTAGCTGAACTCATATCTGCAGGGAAGGAAGCTGGAGAGAGATTGTGGCAGTTACCGCTTGATGACGAGTATGGTGAGCAGCTAAAGAGTGACATTGCCGACTGCAAAAATTCTGGAGGACGGCCTGCTGGAACTATCACAGGTGGATATTTCCTCAAAGAGTTTGCTGGTGATACTCCTTGGGCACATATAGACATTGCAAGTACTGGTTGGAACTCTGACAAGAAGCCTTACATCGCCAAAGGTCCAACAGGGATGGCTGTAAGGACACTTGCAAATTGGGTTGTTACTAGAAGTCGTTAGAAAGTTAGAGACAAGGTGTGAATAGTATAAAAAAGGATGGTAGTCTGCCATCCTTTTTGCTTTTCTTGCCGTACTAATCGCCGAAAATCTTCCAGTTTTTGCGTCTACATGAAGTTGTAGGGACTAAAACTTTTGGAGGCAAATATGGAAGATATTATCTATTGGGTGGCTCTTGCTCTGGTACCTGGCATAGGAGCGAAAACGGGACGGTACTTAATAGGAAAATTTTCAACACCTCAACAGGTCTTTGCAGCAAGTCGTGGCCAACTGGTTTCTTGCAGAATTGATCAGGAAAGTGTTGAATCGATACTTTCTGGTGAGACTATTGCTCAAAGCCAACAAATTTTATCTAAAGCAGAGGAGTTGAAAGTGTCTGTAATTGCACTCGACTACCCAACCTATCCACCCCTACTAAAACAGATCGAAGATCCGCCATTAGTTCTCTATGTTGCAGGTCAAGTGGAGGCACTCAAACTAGAGCCAATGGTGGCAGTTGTTGGCTCGCGTAGATGCTCAACCTATGGTCGGCACGCAGCCGAAATGCTTTCTAAAGACCTTGCAGAAGCAGGAGTTACTATAGTTTCTGGTCTGGCTCGTGGAATAGACTCTGCCGCACACCGTGGTGTGCTTGATGCAGGTGGTGTGACGGTGGCAGTTCTCGGCAGTGGACTTGATCAAATCTATCCAAAAGAGAATGAGAAGATGTTTCTAGAGATCTGTCAGCAAGGTGCAGTAGCTTCTGAACTACCTTTTGGTGTACCTCCTCTATCGCAAAACTTTCCTTTCAGAAATAGGATAATCTCTGGTCTCTGTTTAGGGGTGTTAGTTGTTGAAGCTGCAGATAGATCGGGTTCGCTTATAACTGCCCGTATGGCACTAGAACAGAATAGAGAGGTTTTTGCTGTACCTGGAAATATATCTTCGGCCAACTCTTTTGGTCCAAACTACCTGATTAAGGATGGTGCAAAGCTTGTACAGACTTGGCGTGATGTAATAGAGGAGTTGCCTGCAGCAGCAAAAGCGGTTATTCTTCGTGAGCCTGTATCTGAACCAGTTCAGTCAACCCTTTTTTCGGTTTTGGAACTTTCCGAAAGTGAGCAGAAGATATACCATCTTCTCAAAAAGGACGAGCCTATGCATATTGATGAACTTTCATCTTCTGCAGGGCTTGCACCAGCCAACTTACTGACTATACTGTTGGCACTGGAGATGAAAGATAAGGTAAAGCAGTTATCTGGAAAGAACTTCTTAAAAAAGTAAGCAGAGATTCTCGATATGTCAAAATCACTGGTTGTAGTTGAGTCGC
>JAEUQL010000446.1 GCA_016789295.1 Blastocatellia bacterium
CCGCAATTCTGTCACTGAATAACCTAACTCGTCTCTTACTGTGGCTAGCAAGCGTGGTTCTGACACTACCGATGCCTTGGCTTTATCCCAGTAATTTAATCCCATTACCATAACGGAAAAGTGTGGTAGATCGACAACAGCACCTACACCAAAAGTCAAAAGAAGCTGGCTTGGCCTTAGCTCACCAACTTTTATTTTTTCTGCTTTACTTGGCATAAACTATTCTTCACACTCCATAGGTTCTAGATCGGCTAATGAGTCAGCTTCAATAAGGCTCTTATGAAGTATCAGATTTACCGAAGGCTCTACATTTCTCAGCGACCTCAGAGAAGTAAACTCTTCCCAGTCTTTCCCTGTTGGCTCTTTAAGAAGCCCTGTAGTACGACCGTCCCTTACAGATTCATAGCCAAGCTGGGTACCAGAGTTTCTACAGTTGTTAACTTGAGACTCCCAGTAGTCGAGCTTTTTTTGCAGACTGTTATTAACTTTTTCACTCACTTTAACACCCCCTATTATTTCTGCTCTGTCAGCTATGGTTTTTTTAGCTGACATGATTAATAGATGTGTTTTTTCTAGGTTTTCCGCCTTCGAATTCTCATTAAATTCCGGATTTGACAGTCTTATGAGCGAAACTAGCAAGGAAGAGAGTCCGCGATAAATTGCCCCTACCGAAAAAGGTGTGATCGATATAGCCTCAACCTGCTTATAAAAAGTAGCGTGGTAGTGCTCAAATTTCTCATAGTGTGAAAGGTCTCTTGGTTTAGCCCAGTTGTAGACTGTGAAGACAACACCAGGAAAAGAACGGCCTACACGACTTGTAGCCTGAATATATTCAGCAGTATTTTTTGGCTGTCCGGCCACTACCATGGCTCCTAACCTCTTTATATCAACACCAACAGAGAGCATGTTGGTTGCTAGTAGTATGTCTATGGCTCTTTGACCTTTCTTCTTTAGTTCTTTCTTCTCCTCACCCTCTTCTCTTAAATCTTCTTCTTTGTCAGGGTTTATATCCAGAACTGAATCAAACTTGGCCTCCATTTTGTCCAAGATTACTGGAATGTCTGTAGAGTTACGTCTAGAGGTAAGCTCTTCTGTAATGAGGCTTTTTCTTCTTGCTAAACCCCTCTTGTCCATAAAAAGGAGGCGGCTTTTAATATCGTCATCTATAAGTCTTCGCATTCCTCCTAACTCTCTTAGTGTGTTGAAGTAGCCAACCAGAGTCATCCAAGGGTCTGCTGCTGCTTGGTATTTCTCATATAGAAGAGAAGACGATGACAGAAGGGCAACATAAGCTCTGATGAGAGCTATTTTAAGCCTTCTACCAGGTGCACAGATGCCAACATAGACTCTTCCTGGAAAGTTCTCATCTGGTGGTTTTTGACGTGCAAAAAAGTTGTCACTTGCATCAAGACCTTGAGGTGGAAAGACTTCGGCTTTTCTTAAAAATAGGCTTACTACCTGCTTGCGAGCCTGTTTGATAGTTGCAGTTGATGCAATAACTTTTGGCCTGACCTCTTTGCCCTTATATTGCCAACTACTTAGCTTGTCCACGGCTGTTTCATAAAGACCAACGAGAGAGCCTAGAGGCCCACTAATCAAGTGAAGCTCGTCCTGAATTATCAAGTCTGGTGGTCTGAGTGGAGGGTGTTTGTAGGATTTGGCTGCTCGATATTGACCTGTCTTTTTGTGTGAATCAGAGTCTTTTATTTCTGGTGAACGGAAGCCGTGACGTTCACAACGCTTATTGACTTGTCCAAAAAGCATCTGCACTTGACCCTTCCAAGGCATCTGTGCAAACTTGTCAACTGTTGCAATCAAGAGTGCTGGAAGTCTTCTATAGATCTCATCATCTACTACTATGGCGGGAATACCTTCATTCTCTGAATTGCGCTCTGTAAACAGACATTCTCCTAACGAGTCACTGCAAAAGAAGAAAGTTCTTTCGATCTCTGTAATAGCTTTGAGCTTGATTTCTGCTCCACACCACGGACAATATGTGAGTTGTTCTGGCGAACCCGAAGCACCAGAAAACTTCTGCTCATTCTTTTTGTCAATAAACTCTTTACTCTGGGCAGTTGTGTTTGGAGTGGTGTTTCTTCCTACCCAAAGACCTATCCTGAAAGGCTCGTTGCCCCACCTCTCATCACCTGCTTTTACTGCTTCACGCCTGATAAACTCGCAGGCACATATAAGTGCTGCTGCTCTTTGAAACTGCTGCAGCGTCAAAAGCCTCAACGTGTAGCGCATAAGTACTGCAACTCCGTACTCTCCTGACCTGCCTTCTATCACCCCTTGCAGTCTTCTTATTGCTAGCGTGTAGGCTGTAACCCCCAAATAGGCTTCGGTCTTTCCTCCTCCTGTTGGAAACCATAGCAGATCGGCTTTTGCTTGCTCACTGCTCGACCTGTCGGGGTGCTCCAGGTCTGTTATTGCAGCAAGGTTGATCAAAATAAATGCTAGTTGGAAAGGATACCAAGAGCGATTCTTTTCAATGTCAACCTCTTCAAGCTTTACTGGACTACCTTGCCGATTCTTTTCTGCAACTATTGACCTTATGCGTTGTAGCCACATTGCTCGGTTCATAAAAGCAAATGCACTGGCTGCTTTCTCGTCTCTTTTCAGTAGCTCTATACCCTCTCTTATTCTAACCAGAGTTACTTCACAATTTTTTAAGCTAAGCTCTGCTACATCTCTATATTCTGCTAGTTTGTCTATCTGGCTCCTTTGGCTCTCAATCCAGGCTTCATAAGCTGTTGGAAGGGCATGAAGTGCAGCTTCAAAGTCTAGAGTTTCGCCCAACTTCTTCATATCGAGCACTAAAGTTTCCAGTTCTGGCACGTCGGCTTTTGTTGGTGGAACGGTTTTAGCTACCTCATAACTTGGCATAGGCGAGATGGAAAGTCTTATAGCAGCTTCTGGATTGCTTTCGCAGACTTCGGCTGTTACTCCTACCCCATGACCAACCACAAATTGTCTATGGTCACGATAGAGCATCTCCATAGCCAACGCTTCTGGCTCGTCTTTGTAGGTTCTGCTATTTCTCTGGATAAAGATGTCAGGCTCTAGAGGATTGGCCGAAGTCACACTAAGCTCTACTTGAAACATCCATTTTGCATCTTTTGTCTCTTTGCTCTCTTCTCTTTGACCATTTACCAGAAAAAGCGATACCAACCAGCTATCTTCTAACTTTCTGATTATTCCTTCTGTATAAACATCGGGAATCTCTTCACAGACTATCCATTTTTTGATCTTGCCCTCGACCAGCTTTATTTCTGGTGATTTGTTCCTAATCTGCTTTCTCTTCCAAACCCCTTTTGCCGCTCCACTCTCTGTCTTTATTGTCTCGCTCTTCTCTCTGTTGTACTGTCCCCATCCAGCCGCTATCTCTATAGCTTTGGCCTTGCCAGATACACAGAAGGTCATCCCAAGCGAGGAAGGAAACATCGAGTAGCTTCTAGTCTGCTCTTGCTCTATAGCTGCTTCTTCGCTCTCTTCTTCACTGGCTAGACTATCTTCGTCATTACTTTCTTCTTCATAATCTCTAAACTTTGGTGCAAGTATTCCCACGAGGTAGCGTTCATTTACTCGATTTTCTGCTATCTCTTCTGTTTCTTCACCTGCAGGGCCTAACAGATCCTTTCTTATCAAATCTATCAACTCTTTTCTTATCTCATAGGAAGATGGGGCTTTTAGTATCACTTGTCTACTCTCCTTAAACTCTTAGCTTAGAAGTTTTTTAGGGACTAAAAACAACACTGCTAGAGGAAACA
>JAEUQL010000447.1 GCA_016789295.1 Blastocatellia bacterium
TAGGTCTATAAGAAAGTATTTGAAACTCAATTGGCAAATGCTGATTTTCAGTAGCATCTATGTAAGCATTTACGCCGTCCGCATATGCTTGTAGAGCAGCCAAAGCTTTTGGAGAACTCTGCTTTACAGCTTCGTCAGCAACATGTGCAAAGCCATATATCTTGTGCCTCTTATCTTCTTCAAATGTAGCTTTGCCAAAGATTTCAGAAAGCTCCCCACGAGCATTTCTTCTGAAAAGATCCATCTGCCAAAGTCTGTCTGTTGCAGTCACATAGCCTTGTGCAAAATAGAGGTCGTGTTCATTACTAGCTTCGATATAAGGGATGCCCCGCTCATCACGGTAGACAGTGACAGCATCCTTCAATCCTGTCAATTTAAGTGAAGTCTTTACTTCAGTAGGAGATCCTGTACCTGACTGAATATCAGACTGTGCTGAATTTGTAATAATTAGCAGAGCAATAGCTAAACAGAGTAGCAGCAGATGTTTTTTCATTATAATTGTAGATTCCTCTCTGAATTTTGACTTTATGTGAGGAAGATATTGGCATCAAGAGCCTGGTATCTTTATATTCAGTAACCAATCAAGATAGAACTTTATTGATTATACCCATTTAAGCAGTTGTAGAATAATAGATATATATTCTGTGACTTTTCCGTCAGAATTTCCAGAAAAGTTTCTTGTTTCTACAACTCAATTATCGGGAAAAGTCTCGATTTAGTGCTGATCTTACAGGTCTATTTGTAAAGAAAAGCTTTCTTGCTCTACAAGAAAGGTCTTTCTTTATGGAAGAAATAGCTTTAACTGCTAAAGAATACTCTTTTGTTGTGGCAGAGAGTCGTTTCTTTATAAGAAATATAGTCTATTTTACTAAAAAAGAGACATTACCTATTAAAGAATACTCTTTCTTCTCCATTGAAAGCCCTGTTAAGACCAAAATGGACTCAAAATTTACTCTTGGCTCTGCTTTGTTTAATAAAGAATGAGGATCAGTTTAGAGATTTGGGATTAGTTTAGCTTTGCAAGCTGTGCTCTAGACTGGCCAAGGTATTTCTTCACGATCTCTGCTTCTGCACCACTGGAACCTTTCTCCAAAACCAGTTCAAAATCACGGATTGCAGCCGAATACTTACCTATTTTGAAGTTTATTAGTCCCCGATCACGAATATCGACCATAGAAGAAGGATTTATGACAAGAAGCTTCTCTATTACTGCAATAGCACGATTTGGATCGTCACTGCCAACATAGATATTTTTAAGGTTTACAAGCATTCTTGTCAAAATCTCGCGCTTAGCTACTGCACGCAGGTGCTCTGGCTGTAGTTTAGTCCCTTCTCCATAAACCCCTGCAAGGATCTGTTCACAATCTGCAACGCTAAGCTGACGCCCTGAATTAAAAGGGTCAATGATTACAGAGCCGTCTGCAGAATCGAACTTGACTAGAAAATGTCCCGGCATACCAACGCCTTGGACAGTCAAACCAACACGTAGAGCAACCTCTATGTAGAGCACCGAAAGAGTTATTGGTATGCCTATACGCCTTTCTAGCACTTCATTGAGAAAACTGTTTTTGGGATCGTAGTAGCTGCTGCGATTGCCTCTAAACTCTAGCTCTTCAAAGAGGTGACGATTGATTACCGAGGCTACTATTCTTGTATCATCGCTATCAAGACGACTTTTGATGGTAGAAGCTATCTGGTCAAGACGCTTAAGATAGCTACTGATATCCAACTTTGGATATTCCAGAGTAGCTAATAGAAGTGCAGCACGTCCCAAATCTATTTCCAATTCAGGCTTGACTACTTCACTGGCAAACTCTTCATTTAAGTTGGTACTACTCATATTGGCGGCTCTAGTAGTTTCTATAGATGAGTACTGAAAAACCCTTGAATCATCTCAAAAAGCCGTTCTGCTGAAGGAGCGTTCTTCATTGCTGAATGGAAAACGCTAACTTGCCATTCCTGCTCCCTTATCTCGCCTTCACTACTATCATCGTCTGATAGTTCCATTTCTATGCTGAGGTTATAGTAGTAACCTGTATAACTTGGAGGACAATCTTCAGTGGGAATCTGTGCAAGCTCAGGAACGTCTTCTGAATTACAGAGTAGAAGCCCTTTGGCCAGGTCGAAGATCTGTTCTGGGTCGTTGGTTGCGTCTTCGTTTAAGCCTGGTATGTCACCTTCTTCCAACTGAAAGCTGAGTATTATCTCAAAAGGGTCAGCATTGAGTTGAGAGTCTTTTACTTTCAGTTCAATTCCAAACGCAGAGTCATCTCCATAAGGCTCAACGTTTACTTCAACAAAGTCGTCGGTCTGTCCATTGTGCCCGTTTTGCATTCCGTTCTCCAAATCATCAAAGCTTGATAGTAGTATAAAGTGGAATAATCTATCACAAACTGGTTTGTCTGCGAAGAGTTTAGAAACGGTTAAATAACACGCTTGTACTGACTGATATCAAGCTTCCAAACTGTAACACCACAGAAGCGATCTCCTTCTGGGCAAGTAGGTCGAGTCTTGGCCATCCATCTTTGACTGCAAGGTGGTAGCAACCACTTTCCTATTCTCGGATTTACTTCTCTTATCTGCTCTGCTTCCTCAACCGAAGCCTGCCATATCTCCTCTTGAGCAAGATAGCAGAGCCTCATACGATGTTTATGGTGTAGCCCAAGTAGATCAGCCGATTCTGTAAAGCGTACAGCTACAGCATTTGGTAAAAGGTAAGCCAGAAACTCTTCTTCAACACCAAGCTTGCGAAGCCGTGATATGGCCTGCCAGATCCGTTCCATAGCTTCGTTGTAGACTCTCAAAGAAGCATCATCAACCAAGATAAGTTTCGGAATTATGTAATCTGGCTCATCTGTTAAGTGTGCAAGCAACATAGGTCGTGACCCAGGTGTCATGCGGTGTCGTTGGTCTTGACTATCGGCAGTGTGAGAGATCTTGCGCCGAAAAGTATAAGAAGGGTGATGCATAACTCTTGTGAGCTTTGACATCATCGTCAAGTTGAGCGACTGGCCAAGTAACAAGTTCTCTGCTGGATCGAGCACAAGTGATATAGCATCGTCATCGTTTAGTGATGCACAAGTAAGACCGAGCACTTCCCTTACAGAATCGGCTAAAACCTTTTCATTGTTTATCTTGTAGTCAACCAGCTTTGAAACCTTTCCGTCCAGACTATTGTCAAACTCTTTCAAAAACTGGCTTCTATACTGAAGAGAATCTAGTTCGGGTCTAGACTCAAAGAATCTCGCTTCGGGTGTATACTCAAGATCGAGCGGCTCTTCAAGAACCATCTCATAAAGTGGGTCGAGCCGCAAAAGCTCATCAACCATCTTCTTTACAACTATCTGTTGTTCAAATGGTGCATCGTACTGAAGACAGAGTTTATAGTAGCGAAGTAGTGTTATCCCGCTAACTGTATGATACATATAAGCAAGTGTAGCAAGTGGGAGTACGTAGCGTGCTACTTCCAATGCACGTTTCAGAAGCTTTGCTTTGAGCTTCTTCTCTTCTGGGTCTTGGTGACGAAAAAGCCTTAAATGCTCGCTAGTTACCACAGGCATCAACAGATCTGTTAGCTTTTTATAAGTCTCCATCTGAAACTCAATGGTCTGTTGATAGATAGCAAGGGCTTCACCTTCGAGAGGAGGAACAGCCACAGCATCAGGCTTTACAGCTACATAGCGTTGTGAAACCTGCTCAGAGTTGTAGTGTGGATGACTATGTAGAAAAGACCATATAAACTGACGAGAGATGTTTTCAAGT
>JAEUQL010000448.1 GCA_016789295.1 Blastocatellia bacterium
TTGAGCATCGCAACACTGCTTACTTCACTGCTCACATAACCGATCTTGATATGGAGAGCTTCAATCTAAAGAAGAGAACTACTTCCAAGGTCAAGCAATTTTCTGTTAAACAAGATGATGCAAGGTTTGCCTTCTTGTTGCATCCTTTGACTATTCGCAACTATGCAGATGTTGACCACAGTTTGGAAGTGCTTTCTGACGATCAGATCTCACGCTTGGCCGAAGCTGTAGCAGATAACTTTGATCCTTTTGTTCTTGGAGACGCATATATTACCTCAAAGACAGGCAGAAGAGCTTACGGAGAGTTTATTATCATTCCTCGGACAGCGAAAGAGTTTCTGAGATTATCACAAAGTGACGCTCTATCTGAGATAAGAACAGCAGCAAAAATAGCTAAAAAACGAGGTGCAAAGATAATAGGACTTGGGGCATACACGTCTGTGTTGACACAAGGTGGTTTCTATCTGAAAAAAGAGAATTTACCACCTTTGACTACTGGCAACTCTTACACTGCTCTTAGTGGCAAGCAGGCTGTCGAGATGGCTCTGAAGAGAAGTAGAAAAACTCTCTCCTCGTCTAGTGTTGCTGTTGTTGGTGCGTCGGGTTCAATAGGAAGAGCTATCTCTATTCTTCTTTCTCAAGAAGTTAAAAAACTGATCTTGATAGGTAATCCTGCACGTCCAAAAGAGAGTAGGATTAGAATGTTGGACATCATTGCTGAAATCCTTCAATTGACCAAAAAAGCCAGCTTGCGTGCTGGTTCACTGTCTGAAAAACTCCTTTCTTGGCTGCCTTCTAGTACCGATTCACTGACAAAATCCGATTGGGTAAAGTTGGCTGATGAGATTGAGCAGAGGTCTGGTCTGATACATGCAACTTGTAACCTTGAAAGGTGGCTTCCAGAATCAGACGTAGTAATCACTTGCACAAATGCTGCTGATGATCTGATAACAGGTGAGTTATTAAAGATGGAAGCAATAGTGTGTGATATTTCTCGCCCAACAAATCTCTGTCCAGATCTCAGACATCAACGACCAGACGTTTCTGTTATTGATGGTGGTGTAGTTCGACTTCCAGAAGGCTCTTGTATCAACTTCAATTACGATCTAGACAGTTACCACGCCTATGCTTGCATGGCAGAGACCATGATCTTGGCACTTGAGAATAGATATGAAGATACAAGCCTTGGAATAGACTTAGAGCTAAATAAGGTTTTAGACTTTGCACAGTTGGCAGAGCGTCATGGTTTTCAGGTTGTTTTGGATCGACTAAACTCTAAATCTAAAATACAGAAAGTTTAGGCTTTAATATGGACATTATGAAAAGAACTCCTATAGTTGCTTTAGTAGTGGTTATTTTTTTTGTAGTAGCTATTTTCCATTACAGGAGTTCACAGCTTTCTCCAAATATTCAGAATGTTGTAGCTCAAACGCCTACAAAACCCTCAGTCAGTCCAGACCGTGCTGTAGGTGCTTTGGGGCGTTTAGAGCCACAATGGAAAGTTATTCGACTCTCTGCTTCAACTTCACTAGAAGTTGGCCGCATTTCACGCCTCTTGGTTGAAGAAGGAGATAGTGTCAAGCAAGGACAGATAGTTGCTGTTCTTGACAACCACGAACGCTTGCGTGCAGCACTAGTAGAAGCAGAACGCCAGGTGGATGTATTCAAAGCTCGCCTAGCACAAATTCAAGCTTCTTTTAAGCGTGCTGATATACAAGCCCAAGAAGCACTCGTTGCCCGTCTCGAAGCTGAACTTGCAAACGCACAACTTGAACTCAACCGCACGCAGACGCTCTATGACAATGGGCTTGTTGCAACTTCGGCACTCGATGCTAGAAAGTTGTCTGTAGAAGCTCTCAAAAAAGAATTGAGCAGAGCAAGAGCAGCTTTGACTAGCATTGCTGAGGTTAGGCCGGTAGATGTTGACTTGGCCAAAGCAGAGCTGGCAAGTGCAGAAGCGTCTGTCAAAAGGGCTGAGGCCAATCTAGAGACAACCTACATACGTGTGATGACGGATGGACAAGTTCTCAAGATCCACACTCGACCAGGTGAAACCGTGGGTAATCAAGGTGTGATGGAGATTGGCCAGACAGAGCAGATGTTTGTAGTTGCTGAGGTTTTTGAGACAGACATTACCAAAGTGAAGAAAGGGCAGAGTGCTACCATCAAGGCTCCTTCCTTGAAAACTGCTCTCAAAGGAACTGTAGAGCAGATAGGTCTGCAGATAGGCAAGCGTGACATCCTTGATGTAGATCCCGTTGCAGATGTTGATGCAAGAGTTGTTGAAGTTCGTATCAAATTGACTCCAGAAGACAGTGAGCGGGTACGACATTTGACCCATATGAGAGTTGAAGTACAGATAGAAGCTTCCTGAGCTTCCGTATTTGCACCAGATTCCAAAATTTTTGAGTATAGTATGTTTAATCGCTTACCCATTGCTGTCTTACAACTTATTCACGAAAAACCTCGGTTTTTTGCTGCTATTGCAGGAATTGCCTTTGCAAATATACTGATGTTTCTTCAGTTTGGTTTTCAGGACGCTCTTTTTGAGAGTGCTACTATAATCCAACGCAAGCTCCGTGCAGACTTGGTACTGATAAGCACTAATTCGGAAGTGCTCTTTAGCATGAACAGTTTCTCTCGTCGCCGTCTCTATCAAGTCTTATCTCACGAAGAAGTTTCACAAGTCACTCCAATGTATGTTGGACTAGGAACTTGGAAAAATCCTTGGAATGGTCGTACTCGTTCACTACTTGTGATGGGATTTGATCCAAAAGAGTCTGTTTTGGATCTGCCTGGCATAACAGAAAATCTTCCACAGCTATATCAGAGTGATACTGTGCTTTTTGATAGAAGATCCCGCGAAGAGTTTGGACAAGTAGCTGATGAGTATGGACGTGGCAATGACATTTTTACAGAAGTTAACCGCAATAAAATAAAAGTTGGTGGCTTGTTTACTTTGGGAGCTTCTTTTGCTGCTGATGGCAACCTAGTCACCAGTGAACTCAACTTTTTACGAATGTTTGAAGACCGTCATCCAGAAGCGATCAATATAGGTGTTATAAATCTCAAACCAGGTGTTGATGCTATAGCTTTTACTCGGAAACTAGAGAAAGAGCTTCCTAAAGATGTACGTGCTCTCACACATGACGAATTTGCTGCCCTTGAGCGAAACTATTGGGAGACAAGTACTGCAATAGGATTCATCTTTAATCTTGGTGTGTCGATGGGTTTTCTCATCGGTCTAGTCATCTCTTACCAGATATTACATACAGATGTAGTAAATCATTTACAGGAATATGCAACACTCAAAGCTATGGGCTACAAAGACATATACTTTCTGGGTGTTGTATTTCAAGAATCCCTTTTGCTTTCTGCAATAGGTTATTTACCAGGTATAGGAGTCTCTTTCTTTCTCTTTCGTCTAATAGAAGATGCTACTTTTTTACCAATGCAGATTACTCCTTATCGTGCGGTCTTGGTCTTAGTGTTGACTGTGACAATGTGTTTTGTTTCTGGAGCAATAGCAATGCGAAAATTGAGGAAAGCAGACCCAGCAGAGATATTTTAAGCATGAACGATGTAGTGGTTAAGATTGATGGCCTCAACTTCTCATTTAAATACGTCTCAGCAAAAAAACAGATCCTGTTCGATATCCAGATGGAGATCTATTCTGGTGAAATAATCATAATGACTGGGCCATCTGGCTCTGGTAAGACAACATTGCTTACTTTAATCGGTGCACTACGCTCGACAAG
>JAEUQL010000449.1 GCA_016789295.1 Blastocatellia bacterium
GGATGCCAGAGATATTTTTTATCTTTTGCGATGAGGTTATTCATAAAAATTTCTTCAGAAACTCTTCTTTATCCATATCTTGAAGTGCCCAGTCAGAAAGTCTTTCACTAGATAGGCTTTCAAAGTGTGGCATTTCTCCAACTACACAGACGCCGCCATAAAACTCTATTGCCCGTCGATTTTGTTGATTCTTTTCGCCAACCATTATGATGCCAGCAATATCGATAGAACGGCTACGCAGTGCTTCTATGGTGAGTACTGTATGGTTGATAGTTCCAAGCGTTGAACGGCTAACGATCAGAGCAGGTAGTGCAACTGCCCGTATGAGATCCGCTACTAACTCTTTTTCATTTAATGGAACAAGTAGCCCACCTGCACCTTCTACAATGTATGTGGCATTTTTTTTGGGTAGGTATTTCTGCAGGATTTCATCAATAGATAGATGGACACCTGAAAGTTCTGCTGCTAGGTGTGGAGAGACTGGGCATCTAAGCCTGTATCCAAAGTCGTGTATCTCTGTTTCTGAGCAGTTACCAAGAGTCTTTACGCTTTCTGTATCATTATCTACTTCTATACCAGTTTGAACCGGTTTCCAATAACAGCCATTTCCCCATTTTCTGAGGTAATGCATCAATGCAGCAGAGACCACAGTTTTTCCTACATTTGTATCTGTTCCAGTAATAAATAGTCCACGCATAATTATTTAATCACTCGCACAAGAGATGAAACAAACTTTTCTAATATCTGATCAGTTAATGAGATATTTATCGATATTCTGAGCCTTGCTGTTCCTTCGGCAACAGTGGGTGGACGTATTGCTCTAACATCAAACCCTTCAGTTTGTAACTGTTCTGCTATCCAAAGAGTCTTTGCATTATCACCAATAATTATAGGCACTATTTGAGAAGAACCTGGTGCAATAGCTATTGCGTGTTCTGATAAGAGTTTTCGAAAGTAGGCAGCTTTGACAAGTAGCTGTTCTCTTCTTTCAGGCTCTTTTTCAGTGATGTCAAGGGCTGCATCAACGGCTGCAATAGCACCTGGAACAGGAGCAGTAGAGAAGATAAAAGTTCTAGCTTTCTGTATGAGATAATCGATAGCCCAGTCTGCACCACAAACAAAAGCTCCACTTACACCAAAGGCTTTACCTGCAGAGTTGACGGAAAGAAAAATATCTTCTGCAAGCATCAGCTCTTCTATCAACCCACTACCTTCTGCTCCATAAATTCCGACTGCGTGAGCTTCATCAACAATCAAAGCTGTATCTGTCTCTTTGCACAGAAAGGCATATTCTTGTAGAGGAGCAAAGTCACCATCCATACTGAACAAAGATTCAGTTACGAGAAAGCGTTGGCCGTTATTCTGCTCTTTTTTTAAGGCAGTTTTGAGAGCTTTTAAGTCAGAATGTGGAAAGACGACAAGACGAGCTTTTGATAGTCGCAGTCCATCTATTAGGCTTGCGTGGTTGAGTTGATCAGAAAAGACAATATCATCTTTTTCAAGAAACGAGCTAAGCACCCCAACATTTGCTGCATAACCGCTTGAAAAGTAGAGAGAGGAGGCAGTCTTTTTAAGCTTTGCAAACCGCTTTTCAACTTTTGCAAATAGTTCTCTCTCTCCTCGCAGAAGCCTTGAAGCGGTTGCTCCGCAGCCTTCTTCTTCTATAGCCTCAATCATTCGTTTCTTTAATAGTGGATGATTAGCTAGGCCAAGATAATCATTTGAACAAAGGTCTATTCCAGAAGGTGGAGCGAGTCGCCGTCTTGTGCCAACAGCATCAAGCTCTGACAATCGACGGCGAAATTTTTTCTCTAGTGGCTCTAACATCAAGCTATGTTACCGAACTTCTTTTAGCTCAAAACTGCTTCAACAGCAGTCTCTTGAGGTTTTAATTTCATCCCAAGTTTATCAAGAAGCTGCTGATCGTGGTTCACATCTGGGTTTGGGGTGGTTAAAAGCTTCTCTCCCATGAAGATGGAATTTGCACCAGCTAGCAAGCAGAGTGTCTGTGCTTCGTCTGAAAGGGAGAGCCTTCCAGCACTCAAGCGCACCATGGAAGCAGGCATCAAGATGCGTGCTGTAGCAATCATCCTAACAAGTTCGAAGGTGTCAGTTTCTTGCTGTTTTGATAGGGGAGTTCCTTCAACTCGCACGAGAAGATTTATTGGCACGCTTTCCGGATGAGGCTGCTGTGTGGACAACTGTTCAAGAAGCCTGTAACGATCTTTGCGTTCTTCACCCATGCCAATGATTCCACCGCAACATACAGAGATTCCAGCACTGCGTACTTTTTGCAGGGTGTCGAGGCGTTCTTGATAAGTTCTAGTTGTGATTATATCCCCGTAAAATTCTGGTGAAGTATCGAGGTTGTGGTTATAGGCAGTGAGGCCAGCATCCGCAAGTGCTTGAGCTTGGTCTTCTGTGAGCATTCCTAGTGTGCAACAAGCTTCAAGTCCTAACTCTCGTACACCTTTAACCATTTGTAGTACTTTATCAAATTCAGCTCCTTTTGGCACACTGCGCCAGGCCGCTCCCATACAAAAACGTGTTGCTCCACCATCTTTTGCTTTGCGAGCAGAAGCAATAGTAGCTTCTACATCTAGAAGTTTATAAGTTTCAATTTCTGTCTTGTAGTGAGCCGATTGTGGGCAGTATGCACAATCTTCTGGACAGTGGCCTGTTTTAATGCTCAGAAGTACACACCCTTGCACTTCATCGGGTTTGTGATATTTGCGGTGTAGTGTCTGAGCTTGATAGATAAGTTCAGGGAGTGGAAGGTTAAAAATTCCGTCTATCTCGGCCAATGTCCAATCGTGTCTGATCTCTTTGTTGCTTGTAGCCGCCATTTAGCGAACTCCTAACTCTATTTTCAAGTCTGTACATTCTAATTAGAAAGCTAAATATTGACCAGATGAAGAGGCAAGAAGTTAGCAGAGTCTAGGTAGATAGGGCGATGCGCCAGTTTTTGACGCATCACTTTGAAGAGGCTTTTACCGACTGGTTGTTAACTCAAAGAACCGTTTTACGGTAGCCGAGTCAGAGAAAAACCAGTTCAGATCCGAAGGATGGAGAAATCCGTTTGGACCAAATGCTTTTGCTTCATTGTAGAGATTAGAAGGTGTGATGTTTCTTTCTGCCATAAAGCTTCTTTGTTTGGCTTTTTCTGTTTGTAGCGTTTCGGTGGGTCTTGCTCCAAGATCGTTGCTAAGTGCTGCATAAACAACGACCATTGCTTGCACTGGGTTTATTTTGGCACTATCTCCAGCAGAGAAGTCTTGAGGAAAGCTTTCTCTATAGTATTTGAGAGTGTTTTGTAAGTTTTCGTTCAAATGTCTTGTAATTCTTGCTTGTAGATATGGGTTGCCGTGAGTTTTGAATGCTTTTATTTGTTCAAGCAACTGACTTGGTGTGTAACCAATAGCAACTTGATTAAACGTAACGTAGCCTTGCTCTAGGCTCTTTTCTGAAGGTGATACGTGGCTACGCAAGATACCCAGCAACTGTTGGTCTGTAAGAGTTTGCAAACGTTCTGCTGCACATGCATAGAGAGCTTCTCCAAAGTGCTCTGGATTAACCTGTGACGCATTCAGCACAACTTGCTTCACGCTGTCTGGAATAGACAGTGCTGCTCTTTCTGAGATGTAGTTGTCAAAGTCTGCAAGTGCTACATTTGGAGCCGATTGAGCACGAATAAAGCTCTTGGGGCCAAGATTGTAGGAGACTTTTTGGACTGTTTCTTGACTGTAATTTTGTG
>JAEUQL010000044.1 GCA_016789295.1 Blastocatellia bacterium
TCGTACCTACGTTTACGTGTGGCTTACTACGATCGAATTTCTCCTTTGCCATCTCTGAACACCTTTAAAAAAAGTTATTGAAAATAAAATGAAGCCCACAACCAGACTTGAACTGGTGACCTCGTCCTTACCAAGGACGCGCTCTACCGCCTGAGCTATGTGGGCAACTGCTTTGCGAGTTGCAAATTATTATATTGAGAGCGGGCGACGAGGCTCGAACTCGCGACCCTCAGCTTGGAAGGCTGATGCTCTACCAACTGAGCTACGCCCGCATTTGAAAACCTTTTTTGTGATAGTCTGCAAGACTTTATGCAAGGGGTAGGATTCGAACCTACGTAGGGCGGTGCCCGTCAGATTTACAGTCTGATGCCGTTGGCCACTTGGCTACCCTTGCAACTTGACCAATCTATTTCTTGCTTGATCTTAATACTGCTCTTTAAGAAAACTTAAGCTGGTGAAGGGTCTCGAACCCCCGACCTGCTGATTACAAATCAGCTGCTCTACCAACTGAGCTACACCAGCATCCTGAACTAGAAACTGCTTCTTTTCGCTACTGCTTGAGCAAATCTACTTGTTGAAGCGAAATCAGAACAATAACATAACAAAAAAGATTTTGTCGAGCATTTTTTTCGAAGTTTTACCGCTTTTTCTTACAAAGATCTTTGTCAAGCAAGAATCTCTCACGTTCTTAACATTTACAACACATTTACAACTCTTGAGATGTTTTTGCAACTTTGTTAGTAGGTGCGCAAAACCTCAAAGAGTATAAAGAGTAGCCTCAGTAATTCTAAGATCTAGTGAAGAGAAATCGGGAATATAAACTTTTCTCGCTCTGTTGTGAAGAGAGAATTTCCGGAAGTTTACAAAAAATCCCTTTAGGGTAAGTCTTCCCTACTTGCTCAACCTAGTTTCAACTATTAGGTTATTAGACTTTTTCTTTTTTTCGGTTAAAATTGCCCGCTAGAAAATATTCCAAACTATACTCAAAAAGATGAAGATCGTCACATCGTCACAAATGCAGCTTGTAGATCGTTTGACTACAGAAAAGTTTACCTTACCGAGTATTCTGCTGATGGAAACGGCTGGACTCTCCTCGGTAGAAGTAATAGAGGGAGAGTTTCCAACAGCCAAGCACATAAGGGTCTTCTCTGGTAGAGGTAACAATGGTGGTGATGGAGCAGTTGTTGCCCGTCATCTCTGGATAAGAGGTAGAAAAGTAGAGCTTTTCCTGCTAGGCCAGCTAGATGAAACCAAAGGAGACGCTCGAATAAACTTCGAGACTGTAAAGTCACTCTCTTGCATAGAGTCTAGACTCTCATTTCAAGAAATCAGTTCAAGCGATCAACTCCAACGGATCTTTTCAGCCCCTTGTGACCTTTATGTTGATGCACTCTTTGGAACAGGGGCATCACGTCCACTCACAGGAATGTATGCTGATCTGGTCGATCTCTTAAACAGAAGTAACATTCCCATAGTCTCTATAGACATTCCCTCCGGACTTGGAGCTGACAGCTCCGAGATCATTGGCACGACTGTTCGAGCAGAGCTTACAGTAACTATGAGCGCACCCAAAATAGCCAATATTTTGCCTCCTGCGTCTCACTACAACGGCAAATTGAAAGTAGTCTCGATAGGTTCTCCCAGCATTCTTTTTGCCGAGTCTGGTTCAAAACTAAATCTAGTAGAGAAAGAGCAGATAACCGAATTCCTCAAAAACTCTCACCGCTCCTCAAGTGCCCATAAGAACGAAGTTGGGCACGTCCTTCTTGTAGCAGGTGGACGAGGAAAGACAGGAGCCGCGCTACTTGCTGCAGAAGCAGTTCTTCGTGCTGGTGCAGGGCTTGTCACTGTAGCAACTCCAAGCTCTTGCCAACAAGTACTTGCTGCAAAAGCAGCTTTAGAGATAATGACCGAGCCTGTAGAAGAGACACCCCAAGGAACTTTCGCAGATGCTGCAGTCAAAACGGTTCTGGAACTTTCTCAAAGAAAGACCTTAATAGCTTTCGGTCCTGGTGTTGGCTCTGACACCAAGCTCTTTGCAGAGACTCTTTTGAAAGATAGCCAGTTGCCGCTTCTGATAGACGCTGACGGACTCAATGCTCTTGCACCCTGGCCAGAGAAGCCTACAACGGATGCCTCCAGACCACCCGTTATAATCACTCCACACATAGGAGAGATGCAGAGGCTTTTGGGTGACAAGTTGCCCACATCAGCAATAGGCCGTGCAGACGTAGTTCGAGAGTTTGCAGTAAAGAACCGCTTGATCGTTGTTCTAAAGGGTGAAAACTCTTTGATCGCTTCACCGGACGGAGAAGTCTATGTTAACCCAACTGGAAATGCAGGCATGGCTACAGCAGGTTCCGGAGACGTTTTGACAGGAATAGCTTCTGCACTGCTTGCACAAAAACCCGATCAGCCCCTAGAAGCAGTAGTTGCAGCCGTCTATCTGCACGGTCTTGCAGGTGATTTGGCAGCAGAAAGAGTTGGGCAGCGCAGCCTCATAGC
Organism: Blastocatellia bacterium; assembly: GCA_016789295.1. GTDB lineage: Bacteria > Acidobacteriota > Blastocatellia > Chloracidobacteriales > JADJPF01 > JAEUQL01. The sequence goes on from JAEUQL010000044.1 coordinate 2,506, forward strand.
TTCCGATATTATCAAGCAGTTACCATCAGCAATAGTCTCTCTTGGGGGTGAGTTTGAAAAGCGGAACTTTCATTACAAGATCGGCTGATGAGACCTTCGAGCTTGCCTATGAGATAGGAGAGTCTCTTCAGACAAAAACTACTCTTCTTCTAGATGGTGACCTTGGTGCTGGTAAGACGGTCTTTGCAAAAGGCATCGCAGCCGGGTTAGATATCGACCCTGCTGATGTTAGCAGCCCAACCTTCACTCTAATTAACGAGTATGAAGGGCGTCTTCCCCTTGTACACATAGACCTTTACAGACTTCCAGATGGAGCAGACACTGCTCTCAGCTTGGGTCTGGATGAGATATTGAGCCGTAAAGCTGTTACAGTAATAGAATGGAGTGAGAAGCTGAAGGAGTTTCAGATAGCAGACAGCTACTCGGTGAAGATAGAAGTTCTTGGTGACAATGAACGCAAAATCTCTATCTTTTAGGCTTTCTTTTAAGCTTTTAAGGCTCATAAACTTGCAACTTCTATGAAAACTTGGTATTGAATCTGCAAATTAACTCAAGTTGCAAAACTACTTTTAGGAGAATTTTTAATGTCGATCACCAGACAGGATGTTGAAAAGATTGCTGCACTTGCAAACCTTGCTCTTACTGAAGAAGAGATACAGACCTTTACTGTGCAACTCTCTTCCATAGTCAGCTATGTTGAGAAGATGAATGAGCTTGATACAACTGATGTTGAGCCAATGTCGCACAGTACCCTTTCTGGAGATACCTCTTACACCAGACGTGAAGATGATCCAAAGCCATCGCTTGGTGCAGACCTTGCACTCTCAAATGCTCCAGATTCTGGTGATGGTCACTTCAAAGTACCCAAAGTTATCGGCTAACAAATTTTCACCAAAGGCTAAAAGATAATGGCAGAAAGAGAGAAAAAATCTGGAATCTACATCCACATACCTTTCTGTCATTCAAAGTGTACCTATTGTAGCTTTATCACAGGAAGTTATGAGGAGTTGTTGGTTGAAAACTACATATCGGCTCTTGAAGCCGAGATTAGAAGAAAAGCGGCAAGCCTTCTGCCTTCACAAAAATTTGTAGATACTATCTATTTTGGTGGTGGAACCCCATCTATAATCTCACCCAAACAGTTAGAGCGTCTTTTAAGCACTTGCCTAGAAAGCTTTCACGTCTGTCAAAAAACCGAGATCACAGCAGAAATGAATCCTTCCGATCTACAAAAAAGTAGACTAGAAGCCTTCAGGCAGATTGGCATCAACCGAGCAAGTGTTGGCATTCAGTCATTTATAGATTTGCAATTAAAAGCTATTGGCAGAGACCATTCTGCAGAGCAAGCTCTAACAGCTATAGAAAAACTACACGCATCGGGCTTTGACAACATCAGTATTGACCTGATTGCTGGTCTACCAGACCAAACTTGGCAGCAATGGAGCTACAACCTCTCTACTGCATTCTCAATGTTACCTGACCACCTCTCTATCTACCTGCTTGAAATAAAAGAAGCAACAACACTCTATGCCCAAGTCAAGTCTGGCAGAGTAGCAACACCCGATCAAGACCTTGCAGCACAGATATGAGCTTCTACTAGAAAAGGCTTCTCTAGCTGGCTACGACCATTATGAAATATCAAACTTTGCAAAAGACCGAGAGCACCGTTCCAGACACAATGTCAAATACTGGACAGACCTACCTTACTTCGGTTTTGGTGTGAGTGCCCATTCTTATGATGGAGAGCAGCGCTACTCAAACGTCAAATCTACTCACGACTACATCAACCGTATCTCTCAAGGTCTTGACCCATCTATAGAAAAGAGCAAGCTCAACGATTATGACCAAGCACGCGAAGCCTTTATGCTTCAACTTAGAATGATGGATGGAGTTGACAGAGAAAGTTTCAGCCAAGCATACAATATCGATCTAGTAGAAGAGTACAAAGAAGAGCTTGACCGTCTTGTAGATGCACAGCTTCTTGAAGTCAATGACAAGACGGTCAAGCTTACAAAGCGCGGGATTCTATACTCAAACGAAATTTTTATTCTATTTGTCTAATATTGGAGATAGATAATGCCATTTATTGATTTAAGAAGCGATACAGTAACAAAACCAACCTCTGCAATGCGGCGTGCTATGGCAGAAGCAGAGGTTGGTGATGACGTCTATATTGAAGATCCAACCGTTGAAAAGTTACAAAGGCGTGCTGCAGAGATATTTGGTCGTGAAGCAGCTCTTTTTGTTCCAACAGGAAGTATGGGCAACCTCATAAGCGTCAAACTTCACACTCAGCCAGGTCAGGAAGTTATCATTGATGCACGTGGCCACATCCTCAACTATGAACTCTCATCCATAAGCTTGGTTGCTGGAGTAATGCCTCGCTCGATTCCAACAGAGAATGGCCTTCTTACCTGGAAGGATATCGAGTCGGCCATCCGTCCACCTATCTACTATTGTGCTCAGACTAGCCTTATATGTTTAGAAAACACACACAACATGGCTGGTGGTGCAGTGATGCCCAAAGAGCAGATGTATGAGATATGCGAAAAGGCACGAGAGCGAAACATCCGTGTTCACCTCGACGGTGCACGCATCTTTAATGCAGCCGTTGCTCTTGGCGAGTCTGTAGCAGAGCTGACCAAGCCTTTCGATTCTGTTATGTTCTGCCTTTCAAAAGGGCTGGGTGCACCCATTGGCTCAATGATCGTTGGTACTAAAGAGTTTATTGAACGGGCTAGACCTTTAAGAAAAACGCTTGGTGGGGGAATGAGACAAGTAGGGGTGCTTGCTGCAGCTGGCCTCATAGCTCTTGAAGAGATGCCCGCAAGACTGGCCGAAGACCACGACAACGCAAAGCTTATGGCTCAACAATTGGCCGAAATGCCCGGAATCAGCATTGTAGGCCGAGTCCAAAGCAACATTATCATCTTTGATATTTCAAAAACTGGCCTCAATACTAAAGACTTTTCTGAAAAATTGAAATCTCATGGTGTTTTGGCAAACGGCATAAGCCCAACAGAGATGCGTATGCTAACACACTTCGATGTTAGTAGAAGTGATTGTGAAAACGCTATGGAGATAGTTCGTGAAATTGTCACTAAAAGATAGTTGATGATGTGTTGAGAGGCGGCTTCAGAGCAGCCCCCTCTCTTTCTATTTTTCAGACCTCTTGCAAAAACATAAACTCTTTTTAGTCAAAGTTAAAGATTTCAAACTTGAGTGTCTTACAGTTTTCCAAAACTGTCCGTACAACATTTTCTGGAACCCCATCTGACACATCTGCTTCTATCTCTATCTTTATTTTGACTTCTGCATCGATCAAGCTTTCAAGATGCTGAACTACTGCTTCGGCTATCTGTCCAGACATGCTTCCTAAACGAGTAGCTTCTACCTCTTTACTGGCGTAAAACCTTTTTGGCTTGGCTTCCACTGCCTGGCTTTTAGCTAATGGCGTAGCTTTATAACTACTCTCTTCTTTGATAGCAGGAAGGTGTGCAGGAGTGATTTTTAACTCCTTCTCCATTTGTGTAGCAGCAACAGAAGGCTTGACCAGAAGACCAGCAGTAGCAGACTGAAGCCCTATTCTCTTTAGTACTTTCAATCCCGAATAGCGTCCCTTCTGCTCATCCCAACTCTCTGCATAGGCGAAGGTTTCAGCCTCCCAAGTTGTCATTGCTATCCCATCCTCTATCGACCTTATGAGCACTTCGCAACTCCGCAATCTAGGAAGGTAGATATACTGTGCAAAGTCATCGCACAACTGCTTGATGGTGACGTGATTGCCTCGCCATAAAGGTATCTCGTCAAGCTTCCTGCGAAGCAGTGTTGCACCGTACTGGAGAATCAACGCATCCTGATTTTTGAGCTTCTTGCTAGCTCTTACTGCCAGTGCTTCATCTCCCTGCAAGCGTGTCTCTTCCAAACTAACTCCACCTTTTGGGTCTGGCTGTTCTGGACTGAGCATCCAGCAGAAAGCTTCTGGAATCAGCCTCTTTATCCTATCTTCTGAGTCTTTTACCTTTGTCTGAGCCTGATTTGCTTGAAATGGATCGAGGTTTAGCTCATCTCGCTCTTTGACTATAGACTGCCAAGCAAGATACTTGCGCACAACATCACTCAATTCGGTTAGTCTCTGACGTTCAGCAGCTAAAAAGATCAAGCTGTTGCGATACTGACGAGGGCTTGTTCCTCGACTCTCAAGTAATGTGTATGCAAAATTCTTTGCAGGACTCTCTGTCTTTGCTGTATGGAACTGCTCAGGGTTGAGAATCACAAGCCGGGTCTCCTGCTCGTCGGGTACGTCTGCACTGGTTGATGGGCAGATGTGGACGCGCATAAAGTCGCCTCTTTTGTTTGCTTCATCTTTAAGCCATTTTCTTATCTCTTCATAAACTCTATCTTCTCCAAGTTGTTCTGCCCGGTCTTGTGCAAGACGTGCAACGCTTGGCTGTGTTGCAAACCAGTAACGCGAACCATCAACATAGAGGTGTGTAGCCATGTCGGTCAATCTTCGCAGTGCATCGCCAAAAGTAGCTGGTATTTCACCAGGCTGTACACACCCAAGCTTTATCCGATTATCTTCTAACCCTCGTTGACTGGTTTTTTGTGTTGGGGCCGAGCCAATATAGATAGTGCGGGCAACTCTACGACAAGCCGAGTACCTACCTAGATTCGAATTCTCTCTGTCGAGAGCAAGTGGCAAGCAGTTCTGTCCATCTACATCTTTTTCTATGACTGGAACCCAACTATCTTCAAGATAGCGCGTCAATTCAGACTGCACGCTTTGGGCATCTATTGGAATGTTTGCAGGCATAATCATCAGGCTGCTGTCTTGGCGTTCCCACAACTGATGAATGACTGCTGCCATAAGTCTCAGTACTCCTCGTGTACGTTGAAACTTATCAAGTGCTGCCCAATCATTATAAAGTCTGTCAAAAAGTTCTGGGTGGATGGGATAGGCAGCTTTTAATCTTCTCTCATACGCCACTTCACGACAATTACTTGGGAACTCACCAGGCTGGTTTTTATAAAGTTCCATAAAAGCTTTTATTACTCCATCGCGGGCTATAGTGGCTTGCGGATCGATCAGGTCTTGAAACAGCCTTCTTCTAACAATTTCAAACCCTTCCTCAGCACTTGCAGGCCGCCAAGCCGATTCCATACGACTAAAAGTGTTCTGAAGCCTCTCCAGAGCCATCTTTCCACTCTCACCCCCTACTTCAATGTCAGAAGCAGGAATGCTTGCAACAACCAATGTATTCTTGCTGAGCCTTGCAGCCTGAGTTAATGACTGTGCAAAAGAAATATTTGCGTCAAAAGACCCTGCTGCAAGACCATCTATTCCGTAAAGCTGCCTGATAAAGACCAACCACTCATCTATAAGCACAAGACAAGAGCCGCACATCTGAAAAAGCTCTACTAATAGATCATCTCCAGGGCTTACCCCTGTTTTATCTGCTTCTGCAACTATCTTATAGCCAGCACTGCGGCCAAGTTGCCACGCCATCTCTCCCCAAAGGGTTCTTGTCTCTGTCCCGACTGGCTTTCTTCTCACCTTTGCTGGAGAGAATGCAGTTCCAACCAGAACAGCACGCTTTGGTTTTGGAATCTCTTCAACACCTGCATCTTTCAGAATCTGGTCGATACCAAGTAAGTCATTGGCATTCACAGAAGAGAACATATGGTAGAGAGCTAGCATCGAGTGAGTCTTTCCACCACCAAAATTTGTTTGCAGTTCGACAACAGGGTCACCACCTTTGCCCGAAAGTCTCAAAAGTGCGTCTGTGAGCAGATGTTTTAGTCCTTCGGTCAGAAATGTTCGCCTAAAGAACTCTTTTGGGTCGCGGTATTCGTCCGAGCCTTCGTCCTTGTAGACCTGATTTAGGTCAGCAGCAAACTCGGCCTGCTGATATCTTCCAGAAGCAACGTCTGGATGTGGAGTAACTATCTCTCTCCAACACTTCAAACCTGACTTTGGTTGTCCTTCTATACCAACTTCGACAACCTTCTTGCTCTCTTTTCTCGCCTGCTCTTCATATCTCTGTCTTAGAACACTCTGTTTCTCTTGTTCTATCTTCTCAACTGCTTCTTCAGCAGAGACTGCAGAAAGTAGTCGGTGCATACTGTCCAAAGCTCTGTATGTATCATCAAGAGAAAAGGGTTTATGGTGTGCCCAACGATTGCGAATGTCTCGAATCTCACTAACCAAACTCCTTTCTGCTTGTCCCAAGACACGATTAAAGACGGCATTCCATAAATTCCACATCACAGTCAGCACAGCCGCCGGATCGTGCCACTCCATCTTTCCACTATGCTTTGCAGCCGCAGTTATTCTGTCTTCTGGAAGAGCTTCTATAGCGTGTTGTTGCCATTTCTCTCCATATTTGGCTCCCATCTCCCTTTCAAAAAAAGGAAAGATACCTTTGTGAAGAACCTCTAAAGTCTTGCCTATTCGCTCATGGTTACTAGTAGCCACAATTGCTCTCCTTAAAAAGTTGGATTAACTCTAGATTTGGGGCTTTCTTTGCACAATTGCAGTATAAGCCAATAAAAGAAAGTTCAAACAGTCAAAAATCCTTACAAAATAGCTATAAAACCAGCTTTTTTTCATTTCTTACCCAAAACCCGGAAAAGATTTCGGGAAAAAATAGAAAAAATGTATCTCTGTAAATAGAGGGAACAAAATCTTAGGAGACAATTTTCTATGTCTGAGAATTTAGAGAACGTTAAACAAAAGCTGAAGAAACATAGGGAAGAGCAAGACTCACCTTGGAAAGAGTTGATAGAGAAGTTCTTGCCAGAGTTTATGAAGTTCTTCTTTCCCAAAGCCTACAATACAGTAGACTGGACAAGACCGCATGAGTTTTTGGAACAAGAACTACACCAGATCCATCCAGAGGGAGAAATAGGCAAGAGAGTAGCAGATAAACTGGTGAAAGTGTGGACAAAGAAAGGAAAAGAGAAGTGGTGGCTTATACACATAGAGATACAAGGAAACAGAGAAAAGAAGTTTGAAGTAAGAATGTACAGCTACAACTACAGAGCATTCGACAAGTATCAGAGACCAGTTCAGAGCTTTGTAATCTTGACAGACAACAACAAGAGGTGGAGACCGAGTAGCTTCAGTTATGGAAACAAGGAGAGTGGACTGGAGTTAAGGTTTGCAACAGTCAAGCTGATAGATTACAAAGAAGAAGAGTTGGAGAAGATGCAAAGTCCCTTTGCAATGGTAGTGCTGGCACAGTTGAGAGCCAACCGAACAAAGAACAACAAAGGGCAAAGATATCAAGAGAAGTTGAGATTGATAAGAAGGCTATTTGAGAAAAACTATGACAGAGAATATATAATAGGGCTATTCAAGTTCATTGACTGGCTGATGGTATTGCCAAAGCAGTTAAACAAGCAATTAAGAGAAGAGACAAGAAAGATAGTAGGAGAGCCTATGCCATACATTACTAGTTTTGAAAAGATTGCCAAGGAAGAAGGCCGCAAGGAAGAAGGGTTAAATGTTGTAATGCGCCTTCTCAACAAGAAGTTTGGAGTGATAACAAAACTAATGCAGTCGAAGATAGAAGCTCTTTCTATAAGGAAGCTCGAAGCTCTGGCAGAAAGCCTTCTCGATTTCAATGATGTTTCTGACCTTGAACGTTGGCTTTCTCAAAATTAACAGCAGAGACATAGGAGAGCCTACATTATATGTGAGTAATACGGCTGCACTTTAAGTACAGCCGTAGTGTAAATGAAGATCTTAATCGATCTTCAAAGTTGCTGTAGCGTGTCCCTGCAAATTCTCTTTTTTAACGTAGATATGTGCTAGGTGTTCACCCTTTGACCAGACACAACCAGATGATTTTTCTGGGTTGAAGCCGACTTTGAGCCTGTAAGCTCCGCGTTTACCGTAGGTAACGCTCAAAACTTTGTCAAAGCGGCAGTCTTGAGACTGACCTTCTACAAAGAAATGGCTGGAAACAAAAAAATTTGATACTGTCAGGTCTTTAATAGCATCTCCTGTAGTTTTATCAGTTACCACTACCAAAAAGTTGGCTGCCTCTGCATTGCCTTCGGCAGCTTTACCCTGACTTGTACTGACTTGAACTGAAATTGCACTTTTTTTGTCTTTGCTTGCATCATCGGGAAAGACTGTTGTTACGCTCAAAAATATTAACAACAAGGGCAATAGTAAAGCTCTCAGAAATCCTACTACGTGTTTGTTCATTTAATATTACCTTCGTACTTTGGGTTGAAGGTCACAGAGGTGGCCACACTTGTGACTAAGAATGGTAAGAGAACACGCCGTCATTAAAGAAAGGTTTCAAAAATGTTGACCGGTTTTACCGAAAATTTTTTTGAGGCTTTAGAGGAAGGATTCTTCTTATTACAAAAAAGAGGCTACAGCCAAAAATAGCACCCATTAAACTTCCACCTCCGAGAGCAAAGGTAATGTGTCCGAGCATATGTTTAATGTGAAGAGGGTCATCACCAGCTACAGAAAACTCTGGAGCAACATAGATATTTGTAGTTTCAGTAAGAACTGCGAAGGCTATAGCTGCAATTATTAGTAAGTGACCCCAAAGAGTTAGAAATGTACTTGCAATAACTACATTGACGTAGCCACCAAAGTTGCGGACGTGAATGAGAAGAACAGCCAAGATAGCAGAGACGGCTGTTGCTGCAGTGACGCTAGCAAGATTAATAATATTGATTGGAAAGTTGAGAGCACCGGCAATCAGTCTAATCATCCAAACTATAGCAATAAAGCCAAGTAAAGGAGTAAGAAACAGAAAGTGTTCTTTAACCGAATGATTCCCGATTCTCATCTCTATCTCTCCTGAAAGTTTTCTCTAGCGTGTAGCTTTTACAATCAACAGAGTCATATCGTCTTCTTGGTCTTCCCCAGACCATTGACGAATAGCTTCGAGTATTAGTTCTTGAATCTCTCTTGGACTTTTTTCCTTATTGGTTTCGACAAGTTTTGCTAACCTCTCTTCACCAAAATCCTCTTCTTGTTTAGAGCGTGCTTCAGTAATACCATCTGAATAGAGCACAAGGAGGTCTTCTGTTTCAAGATCTATTTCACCAACCTGGAAATCATATCCAGGCATGATCCCCAAAGGTAGACCTCCTTCTTGGAGTTTTTTTCCTTGCTTTGACCCTACAAGTATGGGTGAATGATGGCCTGCATTTACGTATCTGAGCTGTCTTTTTCGTTGATCCCACTCTGCATAAAAGAATGTTGCAAACCTTGCAGAGTCGGTTACGTGGTGCAGATGGTGATTAATGCGGGCACAGAGTTGGGCAGGTGAGTCACAATTTTCTGCAAGAACGCGCAGCACAGCTTGAAGATTGGCAACTAGAATGGCAGCAGAAATGCCCTTGCCGCTTATATCGGCTATTGCAAAGATAAGTCTTCCATCGGGCAGTTGCATTACATCATAGTAGTCACCACTTATGCCACGAGCAGGGATGCAGACAGCAGAAAACTCCATTCCAGAAATAGTAGGAAGGTGTTTGGGAAAGAGTGCTTGGTGGACTTCTTTAGCAAAGTTTATCTCGGCTTCTTTGCGTGCCAGCTCAAGACGGCTCTGCTGCAGTTCCATCTGTAGACGATAAAGAGCAGTACCAAGAACAACCACTATTGCAGTACTACCAAAAGCGTAGCCCCATTTTAAGATCACAGAGCTTTGTATAGATCTAGGCCCTAGAATAAAAAGAAGGGCAGCACCAACCAGGATGCTGGCTAAGAAGAGTTTGTCACGATTTTCTGTATTAAATAGAAGCTGATTATCCAAAACTATCTCGCTTTATAATGAAGCCGAAAACTAACTCTTATTTCTGAGAAGAGTTTCAAGAAGTGCTATCTGTCTGCAATAGGAAAGATGTAAGACCAATAGCAGAATTAGCAATGTGGTGATAAAGGTACTTGCCCAGCCCATCGTCTCTTCTCCTATTAGAAAAGTCATTGTCACATTAAACAGTAGTATTCCGAAGTACAAGCCTGCTGGTGCAAGTGCTTTGAAAGGGTAATTCAGAATTCCAGCAGTCTCTTTTACAACCATTTTCTCTATGAAGATGTAGACACGCAAGATCAGAACACAAACAAAGAACCAACCAGCAAAGTTGGCTATAGTAATACCAAAATATTGACCTCCATTAGGATAGTAGTAGAGTTTTCCCAAGAACCAACGTTCTCCTTGAAGTGCTACAGGGTCGATAACAATGTCTAGAAACATCATCAGCAAGCCAGCAAGTAGGGAAGTTGCCCAAGAGTTTCTCAGCTTCTTTTCGGTCTGCTCATCAGATAGAACTTTGACCTCTTTCAAGGTGACACTGAGCGGTGAGCGAAGCAGTAAAGCCATTTCAAAGCTTACATAAGATAGAAAAGTAAATGAGAGCGAATCCATAAAAGGTACACCAGCTATCCAAAGCTCCTGCTTCTCTGTTCCAGAAATATAGTAGTAGAGACCAAAAGGGAAGCCGTTGTGTATAGAACTATACTCACAGACAAAAGCTATTAGATAGGCAATCACTGTAAATATAGAGGCTCGCCGCCAACCTATTTTGGTAATAGCTAAAAAGAGGTAAGCAGCGAGAAAGGCAAAGACATAAGGCCGCAAAGTTACAGTCCCTACAAGCAGCCTCAATATTTCAAACATTCTTGATGTATCTCCCTAATGCCATCAGTGGAAAATGGTTTCTATAGAGGTGGTAGTTGATGTAGAAGTGGCACGGAAAGCCAGTTCCTGTAAATTCTGGTTCCGGCCAGCTACCATCTGCATTCTGTGTTTTAACCAAAAACTCTATTCCACGCCTGACGGCTTCCGAGCCTGTTTCACCACCAGCCATCAAGCCAAGCAGTGCCCAGGCAGTTTGTGAAGCAGTACTTCTGCCCTGCCCCATTAGATTGCGGTCATTGTAAGAGCGGCACGTCTCGCCCCAACCACCATCTTCATTCTGTATAGAATTGAGCCATTGAACCGCACGC
>JAEUQL010000450.1 GCA_016789295.1 Blastocatellia bacterium
TATAGAACTTGGCTACACTATAAGACACGCTGGCCACAAGATAGTGTTACACAAGACACTACAAGCAAAGCACTTGAAGCGTTGGGAAGCAAAATCAGTAGTAGTCGCAGATTTTTTCTACCGTGCAGTCCCTTGGACTGAGCTTATTTTGGCAGGAAATGGTTTTGTAAATGACCTAAATCTAAACTACTCAAACCGTATAAGTGTAGTATCTTCATTCCTTCTGGTCTTTTCAATATTAGCTCTACCTATCCGTTTTAATTTTCTTTACCTAACATTTTTATCTATCTCTATTCTGACTTTTCTTAACTACCATCTTTACTACTTCTTCTTTAAAAAACGTGGCTTAGTCTTTACGCTCAAAGTCCTACCTTGGCACTGGCTCTACTTTTTCTATAGTGGTGTTGCCTTTGGATATGTAGCAGTCAACATATTTCTGCTGAGACCTATTTCTGGATTGTTCAACCCACGAAAACTTGTTGAGTTAGAAAAAAGTACCAGTTATAAAGATAAAAAACAGAAAAAGTTGTAAGGAATGCAAATGCTAAAAGCTTCTCTCAACCTCGACCGTGCAAAAATGCACGCTGCAGCTACAGTTTGTGTCAGTGGAGGTCTTGATAGTTGTGTCCTTCTGGCCAAGATGGCAGAATATTTTCCAAAAGTCTACCCTGTTTTTGTCAGAAATGGATACAGTTGGGAAGATGTAGAACTAGACTACTTGAAAAAATTTATCAGTAAACTAGACAACCCTGCTATAGAACCTCTTAAAGAAGCTTTGTTACCTCTAGATGAGAGTTTGAGAGAGTATTGGTGGAAAAAAGATTTTATTCCTGGCTATACTGAAGGTTATTCAGCTAACTTTATTCCTGGTCGTAACTTACTTCTTCTCAACTCAGTACTTATGCTAACTTATGTTAATAAAAGTCCGAACATTGCACTCGGAATTTTAGCTGGTAATCCGTATCCAGATTCCCAGATAGAGTTTTTCAGCTCTTTTGAAAAAACTGTATGCCTGGCAATGGAGTTTGAGATCAGAATACTTACACCACTGCTTCACTTAGAGAAAGATGAAGTGATTCGGATGGGCAAAGATTACCCTCTAGAACTCTCTTTTTCCTGTGCCAACCCTCAAGGAGGACTACACTGTGGAGCATACTGCAACAAATGCGCAGAACGTCAGAAAGGTTTTTTTCTGTCGGGCATTACAGACAGAACTGAGTATGCTTTTCCACCTCCAAAAGTTGACTGGTATAACCACAAATGGGACTAAATTAGTCGGAATTTTGGTTGTTTTTTAAGGTATTCGTCTTGTCGTGTTACTTGACAGTCTACGTGAGTAATTCCGTTTTCTATCTTTACTGAAAAAACTAGATCGTTACAGTTAAACTGTTTCTTCAGTTTTCGAGCTTTTGATATGATCATCTCTTTGAACTCTTCATACTCAGGTATAGTGCTGCTCTTATTTCCACGCCTGCAACTATCCCAAAATTGATTGTAAAGTAACATAATATCGATAGTAGAAGATTCAGGGTTTGAAAGCATAATAGAGAATATTATCTTTCCTTCTTGACTTTCCGTGTTACTTTCTAACTCATTCGATTTTTTCTCTTCGTCTGCAACTTCAAACTCTATCTGCTTAGTAAGCTCTGCTGGTACACTTGGAATAGCAAGTTCATCTGTTCTGGAGCCAGTACTTTTGTTGGTCTCTTCTACTTCTACCTGCTCTGTTGACTCAAAGCTTTTAGGTGTCATTGGAATAGGTGGATGTGGAATAGACTTTGATGAATTTACTTTTGCAACTTCTGTCATACCCTCTATGCGTACTTCTACTGGCTGTGGATCGGTCATAGCTTCTGCTAGTGAAATAGGTGGAGATGGAGATCTTTTAACTTGATTGTAGAGCAGTGTTTTGACCTCTTCTTCTACATCATCTATAGGCTTAATTTCTTCTTGCTGAACTTCAACGACTTGCGGTGGAAGTTCAACCTTAGCATAAGCACCTGTAGGAGGAAGCGTACTTCTGAAAAGTCTTTTGAGCCTAGCTGTAACTTCTTGAAATCTGAAAGGCTTTATCCAGTAGTCTTCAACTCCGCTTTCAAGTGCAATCGCCATCTCTTCATCGCTATCTATGGAGGTTAGTACTATAAATGGAATTTTGCCCAGGCTAGGATTTGATTGCATCTCAAAAAATAGTTCATTACCAGTCATGTTAGGCATACGCATATCAGAGATCACCACATCGATCTGCGATGACCTCAGTATGCTTAAAGCTTCAATACCGTCAAATGCTTTTTCAACTTTACACCCAAGAGGTTTAGCAGCAAGTTCTAGCATCGTGTGGATTGTAGGATCGTCATCAACAATGAGAACCCTTTTACTACTAAACTGCTGTGCTGTTGATTGAACAGCAGGTCTGGTTTTCCAAGTAGCAACGTGAACAGCCTTTGAACTTTTAGCAGTAGTGTGAATACTGCTGAAATCACCTAACTCTAATCCCTGTATCAATCCTGTATCTGTGTGTATTGGCTCATTGAATTCATCTACTAGTGAAATACGTCTACCAGCTACAAGAGCAGCCAAAATCATCAGCAGTGAAGGTCGTTGTAATCCAAAAGGTTCTTTTCTAACAATTCTGTAAGCAGCTATCTTAGATATAGAACCATCTTCAGTTTTGTCTATAAGTGACAGTAGCTTTCCTACAGCAGTATCTTCAGAAAACTCTCTAGCTACATCAACTTTATATTTATCATCTTCAAATACTACCAGTTGCAGAGGTCGTGCAAACTGTTCAAGGTACATCTGCTGATCTGGAGTAGGAGTTTTTGTTGTATCAAACATCCATTCAGCTACTTGGTCAACATATTCTGGATCGAGCAGGTCTTCAAACTTCGGATGTTGTGGATATCTGCCAGCAAGAGGTTTCTCTAAAAGTTTAGCCAAGATAATGTTGATGAAATTACTTGACTGGTAAGCTAAAGAACTTTCTTTACCATCAATGCTTACCAACTTGCCATTTTGCAGATAGACACGCTCAAATACTTCAGCTACTTCACTTTCTAACAACCCAAGAACTTTTGCACTCTGCTGATCGCTAAGCAGTTCTCCTTCGCGACGAGCAGCTAGAAGATGTTTAACCGTAAGGATCTCTTCATCGGTCAAAGAGGCTGGTTGCCAAGCTAAAAGTGTTATAGGAGCATTAGCAGGTAGGTTAGTAGTTACTCCTATTGGGAAGACCATTACCTGCCAATCATACTCACTGATTGCTTTCTCTTCTGTCTCATCGATGTGCCGAAGCTCAATATCTCCACCAAACTTGAATATACCTTTACGTAGCGACCCTCTCCACTTTACGTTTACTTCGACACGATCCTTAAAGTTATTTTCTCCATCAAAGGTAAAAGGCCAATCTTTGAAGTGCCTTTTTCCAAAAGAGATCAGTGTCTGTCCTATTGAAAGATTACTGTCTTCTATTGAGATAGCTACCGCTCCAAGCCTTTCGAGTGCAAGCATTAGTTCTTTTTCTTGGGTTTCGCTTTTGTTATCAGCTTCTAGCGTAATTTTTGGAATCTTTGACGATGTCTCTTTCTTCCTACGTAATGCAGATGGAGAAGCAATCTCATCCTGTTTTAGGGGTGGAAACGGATGTGAAGGTAGCACCGGGTCTTTGAAACTTTCTGGAATGTCTATCCCCATTTCTTGTGGCAAGACAGGGGTTTTAGAAAGAGCACGAAATATATAGCGAGTCTGG
>JAEUQL010000451.1 GCA_016789295.1 Blastocatellia bacterium
GGTAATGGCTAAACTTGAAGAGATAGATAGTCAAAATCAGAATTAAACCTTCTGCCAGAAGATCTAGAAATGATCTTCTGGCTTGAAATTTTCTGTCACTCGCCTACTAGATTCCGTCACTCAGCCCGAAATTCAACTGTTCTTGGTTTAACTTAGCTAAATTCCAATTGTCGAAAATTTTATCTATCAACTGGGAGGGTATTATGAAAAAAATAGGTTTGTTGGCTCTTTTTATATCGATGCTTGTTATTGGCTTCGGTCTTTTTATACCCGATTCGAGGGCTGAAAACCTTGGAATGGTTACAGAGCTTGTAGGTAGATCTTCAAAAGGAAAGAGGATCGACCCAGAAGTAATTAGGGTTTTGATGCAGATAAAAAAGGAGGTAGAGAAGATCAAAAATGATGTTGACCTAACTCAGGAACAGAAAAACAGTATACAAGCGGCCATAGATGATGTAGTGCCACAAGCAAGTCAACTGCGCAAAAATCTTCGTGCCCAACAAGAAATTCTACGTAATCAACTGCTCACCGATCCTTCTAACACCTCTGTTATTAACACAGTAGCAGAAACAATAGCATCTACTCGATCAGAGATGACCAAGCTACGCATAACAACTATGGGGCGTATTGCTACAGTTCTTACACCAGAACAACGCAGTAGCATTTCCACTGGGCTTGTTCGCATAGACGCTCTTGTAGACCAGCTTAAAGAGATTGTTGAAGAGAACCATCCAGAGATCCCTACAGGACTTTTTTAGCCGCTATCTACAGACTAGCTCACCATTAAAGCTAGTCTGTAGAAAAACTAAAGGTAGAGAATATAGAATAGAATTTTCATCAAAGCTTCTGAGGAGAGAGTTATGAAGAATATATTTTGGTTGCTTTCATTGCTTTTCTGCTTTGTCTCTTTTACAAATGCAGAAGCACAGATAGTTACAGATCCACAACTTAACCAATCACTAATTACATTTCAACAGAATTTTTCACAGTTTATTGCACAAAACCCAGCACTCAGTAATGGTTCTTCACCTCCTATTACAGTTGCTGGAACTACAAAAAGAATAGAGTACAATCTTCAATTTCAAGGCTCATACTCAATCGTCTACAACAGCATAGAATTTCTACCTACAAATCCTATAAGCTCTAACCGGTTTGTTACCAAGCTCAATATTCAGAGTATTAATCTGTCAGGTAGTTCTAATTTACTGATCAAAGATAAAAAGGGAAGAGATTTCAGCCTACAATGTCCAGATAACCGCTTTTCTATTTCTCCTGTAGTTTTTACTGCAGAGATCACAGCAGGTTCCGGGCAGACTTCAATCAGTAGCCCAAGAGTTAACTTCGATCCAAAGACAATATCTGTAATGATTCCATGTCTTGAGGAGAGGAGACCAGGCAGTGAGTTTTGGGCTGAAGACGAAGGCGTAGTACTTGTAGATTCTTTTGGTAAGGTAATTGTTAAAGTAGTTGAGCAAAATGGGATGCCAAGCCAAGCAACTTTAAGCAGAGTCAGCTCTGCAATCAGAGCATCTGTACAGCAGCCAAATTCAAGTGTGTCTAACGCTGCTGCTGGAACTATCTTAACAACTGGGACTACAGCATCAATCTCTGCTTCTTCACCTTGTGCCGCAGCAGTCATGGCAAGTGCTCAAGCGGTAGTTGCAGATCTTGTAGCAATCTCTTCTCAAGCTCAATCACAAGGTTTTAATGTAGCACTGCAGCAGTTTCTTACAATTGTGAGGACAATACTTCCAACACTAAACCAACCAAGTCAGGCAACAATACAGAAATTTGTTACTGACGTCAATCAAGCCATTTCAGCATCAAGTCCAGGTGGAACAACTATCACACCTGCTGAACAGTCTATCTTAGTCGTCGATTTCTACAATTTGGTTTTAAGTACTGGAATCACTACAAGCCAGTTACAAGCTATAGAGTCTAGCCTGATAGCAGTTCTCAACACGCTTTCTGGCATCTCTACGGCTCAACTTCAAACCGACCTAAGAGCATTGATAGATAATGCAAGAAACTGTCTGAAATAGTATTTGAAATAGCAGCAAAGAACTTTGCTGCTATTTTTTATCACTTTTAGAAGACCTCGGCCAAAGGAATCCCCGTTTTTCAAAACGGGGAGGATGTCACTACCTACCAGATTCACCCCTCTGAAACTCGATCATCCACTGTGGATAGAGTTTTGGAGGTTGTGTAGTTGCTGACAAACGTTCTACTTCTTCAGTGGTCAGTTTCAGCTCTGCAGATTTCAGATTGTCTTCTAGTTGTGAAAGCTTGTTTGCACCAATAATTACAGACGAGACACTCTTTTGTGCAAGTAGCCACGCGATAGAGACTTGTGCTACAGTGGCTCCGCGTTCTTTTGCTATCTCTGTGGCTGTGTCGATTGCGTCAAAACTTCTTGGATCAATAGGAGGGAAGTCAAAACTGTTTCGTCTTGTTCCTTCTACTTTTTGAGTTTCTCTTGTATATTTACCTGACAAAAAACCACCCGATAAAGGTGACCAAGGTAATATACCCAAACCTTCTTCTTCACAAAGCATCACTAGTTCGTGTTCTAGATCTCTTGCTACCAATGAATAGTAAGCTTGAAGCGATGAAAACTGATCCCAGCCCCTTTCCCTAGCTGTGACAACAGCCTTCATCAACTGTCTGGCAGACCAGTTTGAGCAGCCCAAATAACGAACCTTTCCTTGCCTGACAAGGTCTTCAAGTGCTCTCAAAGTTTCATCAATTGGTGTTAGACTGTCCCAACCGTGTACTTGATAGAGGTCTATGTAGTCGAGTCCTAAACGCTTCAGGCTCGCTTCACAACCAGAGATGATGTGGTGGCGAGACAGACCAACGTTGTTTACATCCCTGCCTCCAGTTTTTGCCCCTTCGCCCATCGCTCCACGAACTTTGGTTGCTACTACAATGTAATCTCGTCTGATTGCAAGCTCTCTGATCGCATTTCCAACAATCTCTTCAGATTCACCATAAGAGTAGATGTCGGCTGTATCTATAAAATTGACACCTGCATCTGTAGATCTAGCAATCATTGCTGTAGCTTCATCTTGATTCATCACAGCAATGCCATAAAAGTTCTTTCCAAATGTCATTGCTCCAAGGCATATTTCAGAGACTTTTAATCCAGTTTTTCCTAACGTTCTATATTCCATATGTCAATCCTCTTTCCTTGATTGTAAATAAACCTATATTAGATAAAAGAATGATGAGTATATTGACCGAAAGAGATTTTGTGAAGTAGCAAAGGCAAGTTCAAATAACCAATTTTTTCAGTAGGCTGGCTATTTCTGCTTTGCTGTAGCTACCAGAGTTTCTGGTTTTTCCGTTCTTTTTCCAAGAATGCAGAGACTTTTTCCATCAGACTTTGGTATAACTTCACGTTCAGTTTTCTCATAAATTTTATCTCTATATATATGTTGATATTGAAAGGGGAAAGTTCATGAACATTTACATTACCGAGTCAGGGAAGAAACTCGTTACTGTCATTCCTGGTGACGGAATTGGCCCTGAAGTTGTTGAATCTGCAAAACGCATCATAGAAGCTACTGGTGCACCCATTGAATGGGAAGAGAGGCACGCAGGAGCTAGCGTCTTCAAGCAAGGCATAGAATCTGGTGTACCAACTGACACTGTAGAGTCTATCAGTAAAACCAGAGTCGTTTTGAAAGGGCCTTTGGAAACCCCTGTTGGATTTGGTGAAAAGAGTGCAAATGTAACCCTGCGTAA
>JAEUQL010000452.1 GCA_016789295.1 Blastocatellia bacterium
ATTCCATCACATTAGGAGCTATTTCACCCTCAGCAAACTCTCGAACAGAGTTCTTGATTTGAAGTAGATCTTCAGTAAGTTCAAAATTCATCTAAAGCCTCCCCGAACTTCCGTGTGGTTTTTGATTAGTGGTTAAGGCTAAATGGCTTGGCTAAAAAATCGCATTATAACGCGAAATAGTGAATTAGAAAAAGCGTTCTAAGTTGTAGCTATCAAGACCGTTTAATTCTATATAGCAGAAACCACATCTGGCCAAATGTTAGCATATTTTCACCCGTCAGATTCAACACTCAAAATCTTCTGCAGTGATATAGTCCGGAAAAAATATATCTCCACTTTTTCATTATTAAATATAAAATCCCAAATGTTCCATTTTAAGCACTTCTTCCATTTTTGTTGACTATCTTGGTGTTGCGATGCAAATAGACTCTTCTTTTTTTCAATCAATGGTAGACAATCTTTTTATTTTCCTTTTAGTAAACTCTTCTGGAAAGGTTATATATGTAAATCCGAAATTCCAAACTCTTTTTGGCTACTGTTTGCAAGACTTTACTGAAGACTCTTCTCTGCTATTTAAACTTTTTCATAATCAATGTAGAGATAGGTTTAAAACAATAATGGATAGTTTTGAGAATGGAGGTGATATACAACAGAACAATATAGAGTTTTCTTGTTTAAGAAAAGACCATTCCATCATTTACATTGAAGCATACTTTTTAACTGCTTACGACAAAGACAATAGACGCATCCTCCAGATCACCGCAAGAGATGTTAGCAACTCTAAAAGAGTGGATACATTAAATACCGAAGACAGTGAACAGCTCAAGCAATTGACAGACAATATAGAACAGGTATTTTGGCTTTCCTCGGTCAGTCCA
Organism: Blastocatellia bacterium; assembly: GCA_016789295.1. Classification (GTDB taxonomy): domain Bacteria; phylum Acidobacteriota; class Blastocatellia; order Chloracidobacteriales; family JADJPF01; genus JAEUQL01. The sequence goes on from JAEUQL010000452.1 coordinate 879, forward strand.
CGCCAGATACTTTACATCAGTCCTGCATTTGAAAAGATATGGGGGATAGAGCGCAACAGCATTTATGCCAACGCGAAAAATCTTCTACAAACAGTTGTTCCATCAGATAGAGACAAAGTAAAGCTAGCTTGGGAAAAACAGTTTCGGGGTGAATATGTCAACATAGAATACAGAATAACACGTCCAGATGGTACTCAACGTTGGATCAAAGATAGTAGTTTTCCTATCAGAGATCACCTCGGACAGTTATACAGATTGGCTGGTATAGCTCTTGATATAACAGACCTCAAACGTGTAGAAATTGCTCTCAGAAAGAGCGAGAAGAAGTTTCGTCAAATTGCAGAAGCAGTCGATCAAGTCTTTTTCATCTCGCCGGCTGACTCTTTTGAAGTGCTCTACATCAGCCCTGCATTTGAAAGAATATGGGGCATACCTTGCCAAAGTGTATACGAAAACCCTAATGCTTGGCTTGAAAGTATACATCCAGAAGATATAGGAAGAGTCCGAAAGATAATGGCTGATCTGACCAGCCAGAAACCGAATGCAAACTTTCAATACAGGATTGTACGCCTTGATGGAGAGATAAGATCCTTAGAAGTTAAAACCTACTATGTAAGAGAAGGCAGTGGCTACTTACGAATAGGTGTAACAACTGATATAACTGAACGGCAGAAGATAGAAGAGGCTCTAACTTATCATAAAGAGCTTTTTGAAACTATCTACAATGAGTCCGCAGATGCGATCCTTCTTGTCACTTTAGACACTGGTCTCATTATTGACTGCAACAAGCAGGCTGTGGAGATGTTCGACTTTACAACTAAAGAAGAGATGGTGGGAATTGCAGTGTCTGAGCTGCAAAAAGAACCTATAAAACATATTGAAAAAAGCGTTCAAGAATTGAAGTACAAAACCAGTAAAGGTAGAGAGTTTTGGGGTAATTTGCTGATAAAACATATAACAGTTGGTAATAAAAACATGAAGTGTTTCTGTATTACTGACATTACTGTCCGCAAAAAAGCTGAGGAAGAACGGTTTAAGTTAGCAAAACTGGAATCGCTAGGCACATTGGCAGGTGGTATTGCACATGACTTCAATAACCTTCTTACAGTAATTTTTGGCTGCATATCCCTTACAAAGATCTATGCAAACAGCCCAGAAAAAATAGATGAGATACTAGAAACTCTGCAACAGGCTAGCGAACGTGCAAAAGGGCTTTCGTCCCAGCTACTCACTTTTGCCAAAGGTGGAGAACCAATAAGGCAGATATCAAAACTTCAAGACCTTATACGCAACAGCGTCAACTTTAGCCTACACGGTTCACAGGTTGCTGTTACCTACAACTTACCCAATGATCTTTGGCAAGCCGAGATAGACAGCGAACAAGTAGGACAGGCACTGCAAAATCTTGCGTTGAACTCTCGTGACTCAATGCCTATGGGTGGCTATCTTACAGTTGAAGCCACAAATTTTCTTGTAAAGCAGTCGGCTTTGCTCCCTCTCAAAACAGGAAAATATGTACGAATAATACTCACTGACACAGGCTTAGGCATAGCATCTGAACATCTGCCGAAGATATTTGACCCTTACTTTACTACTAAACCCACAGGAACTGGCCTTGGACTAGCCATAGTATTTTCAGTCACCAAAAAACACGGTGGACACATAACTGTAGAATCACAGCTTGGAAAAGGAACAAAGTTTTATATATACCTACCAGCCGCAGAACCTCAATTAGAACAGGCAATATTAGACAAAGATATTACAAAAACACCTACTAGGATTCTCTTGATGGATGATGAAGTGTTAGTTAGAGAACTAGTTTGTCAAATGTTATTAGAGCTTGGCTATGATGTCGAATTGGCTACAAATGGTAGTGAAGCCATAAAACTCTATACAGATGCCAAGATCTCTGGTAAGCCCTTTGCATTGGTACTTCTAGATCTTACTATTCCTGGAGCAATGGGTGGAAAAGAAGCCTTAGAGCAGTTGCTCAAAGTAGACAAAAATGTAAAGGCTATTGTTTGTAGTGGTTACTCAGAAGACCCTGTAATGTCAAACTACGAGCAGTATGGCTTTAAGGGAGTACTAAGCAAGCCTTTTGATCTTGAAGATCTGGAAAAGATAATAGATTCTATCATTGGCTAATCTTAATTTTAGAAGGAGAAAGCGTCCACTATTTGGTCTATACCAAATGTTTTTCGCCTGACACAAAAAATGAAGCTGACTAACCGTTTACGTAGGCTAAGAAGAACTGAATCTATACGTGCAATGGTACGTGAAACACACCTTACTCCAGATGACTTTATATATCCTCTCTTTGTTTGCGAAGGGGAAGGAGTCAGAAGAGAGATATCATCAATGCCTGGCCAATATAACCTTTCCATTGATGAACTGGTTAAAGAAGCCAATGAAGCAAAGAGTTTTGGAGTACGTGCAGTTATTCTATTTGGTATTCCCGATGAGAAAGATGGTCACGCCAGTGAAGCCTATTCTGAAAAAGGTGTGGTTCAGCGTGCCATAACTGCCCTGAAAAGAGAGATAAAGGATCTCTTGGTTATAGCTGATAACTGCCTTTGTGAATACACAGATCACGGACATTGTGGTGTAGTTGGTGGAGGCGAAGTCTTAAATGACCCAACTCTGGAACTACTAGCCAGAACAGCAGTTGCACAAGCAAAAGCTGGAGCTGACATCATCGCACCTTCAAATATGATGGATGGTTTTGTTGCAGCCATAAGACAGGCGTTAGACGAACACGGCTACGATCAGACCCCCATACTCTCTTATGCAGTCAAGTATGCTTCTGCATTCTATGGCCCATTCAGAGAAGCTGCAGCAAGTGCC
>JAEUQL010000453.1 GCA_016789295.1 Blastocatellia bacterium
GCAGAAGGTTTATTATAAAAGTGCTTCTAAAGGGCAGCTTTCTGGTTTCTATACAACTAAACAAGCTGCATCGATAGTTATCAAGTAGAGACACATATATTATGTGCAAGACCTTAAAGTGGCTCTACTAGTCGATAGATTTACATAGTCTACCAATCCCGGAGGAAAGTTTGTGTCAATAAGTGACTTTGAGAGCAGATTGCAGGAGAGGTTTAAAGATCTTGTCTCAGTTCATTCTGGTAGTTTTCAACAGGAACTGAACAGTTTACAAGCCAGTGTGAAAGGCGCAATACAAGACTCTGTAGATAGGCTTTTAGCAGAGAATTTCGGCAAGATTGCTCAGCTTTCACAGACTATAAAAAAAGTTGCTGAAGATCCATCTCTAACATCTTTAGCAAGTGAAGTAGTTAAAGATCTACAGATTAGGTTGCAAGAAGCTGAGTCTGCACGCAAAAGTGCTGAAGAAGCTCTAGAAATAGCAAAGCAGCAACCTGCTAAGCCAAACCTTGATCTAACACTTCTCAAAACTGCTATACAAGATATACAAGTAAATAGAACACAAGCAGACGTGTTGTCCACACTAGTCTCGTATTGTGCAAAATTTGCTCCTCGCGTTGCACTTTTTGTAGTAAAAAGTGGTAATGTTGTAGGTTGGATGGCTTGTGGTTTGGAGGATGGAAAAGGTAATGAGAGTGTTAAAGGACAGGCAATATCTCTACAAACTGAAACTTTACTGAAAAAAGTTTTGAGTAAACAGACTACATTCGCTGAAGAGCCAGACATACATTCAGACAACACCGCACTACTAAGTATATTTGGTGACACAAAGCCATCGTGCATAGCCGGAATACCTTTAGTTGTTAGAAATAAAGCTGCAGCAGTCCTTTATGCCGACTCTGGAAGCTCAAGCAATGATTTCATAAACCTTGAAGCACTGGAGATTCTGGTAAACATAGCTGGTTTGACGGTTGAGCTTATATCGGTAAGACCAAAGGGTGGAGATGGACAGGTTGCGATGAACCAGTCTATGTCAGGACAGGCTATTCCACCAGCAGCCAAGCAGTTGATCCAGCAGATGAGCAAACCATCAGAAACGCCAAAAGTACCCGAAGTAGCTGCTGAAAAAGAGCCTGGAGAAAAAGAGTCTATATCAGAAGTTTCAAAAGAACAGGTACAAGAGCTGGTCAAAGAAGAGACCGGCAAGGCCCTTACTGATATATCAAAGACAACAAAACTTGTAGAAAAAGAGACTCCGAAGACTGTAGAAGAGGTTACTGCCGTTTCTGAACCAGCCGGAGAGATAAAAGAGACTGCAGAAAAGACTGAAGAGATTAAAACTGAAGGTGAAGAAGTTAAAGCTGCAAGTGTTGAAACTTCAGAAGCAGATTCTCAACAGAGAATAGAACCTAAAGAACAAGGATTTAACTTTTCTTTCCCTCCTATTGAAACTAATGCTTCACAAACACCAGTACCATCTCCAACACCAGTCTTTGGACAACTAGAAAAGCCGTTCACTTTAGAACCTAGATCAGAAGATGACAAACCAACACAACGTTCTCTGCAGAAATTACAAGGTTCTCCTCCAACTCCTACCAACGAAGAAGAACAGAAACTTCACAACGATGCAAAGAGGTTTGCTCGTCTGCTTGTTTCAGAGATAAAGCTTTACAATGAGGACAAGGTCAAGGATGGGCGCAAGAACATGAACCTCTACGACCAACTCAAGGAAGATATAGACCGTTCGCGCCAGATGTATGATAAACGTGTCAGTGCTGTTGTTGCAGCAAGTTTTGACTACTTCTACGATGAGCTTGTCAACACTCTTGCGGAGGGTGACGTGATGAAGCTTGGTCGAGACTATCCAGGCCCTTCAATTCAGGTTTTATAGTAGATGGTTGATAACCTATCTAAAGTTATTGCTGGACTGAGGCAGGCTATTCTGCCTCTTTTCTGTCTTGCCTGTTTAATCTTTCCTTCTATCTCTTTTGGACAACAATTATTAGAACTTGATGATCAAAAAGGAAGATATCCACTGGGTCTTTATATAGACTACTTGGAAGATAGAAAAGGCGAACTTAAGATAGAAGAGCTAAAATCGGCAGAATATGCTGATAGATTTATTCATAGCAGAGAAGAGAAGCCAAATTTCGGTATTAATCCTTCTGTATATTGGGCGCGTTTTACTCTAAGAAATAAGACAAACTACGATCAAGATTGGCTTTTAGAAGTTGATTTCCCTCTCTTTGGTAGTGTAACTCTCTACACTCCTCAAGACGGTTCTTACAAAGTTTTGCAAGGAGGTCTCTTTGCTCCTTTCAACAGACGCGAAGTAGCTTACAGAAATGATGTGTACAGACTAAGAATGCTTTCTGGAGAAGAGAAGACTTTCTTCTTGAGAGTAGATAATAAAGGAACAAAGTCACTACCACTAATTTTATGGAAACCAGAGAGTTTTATAGAAACAGTTTCAAAAGAACAGCTTTTGATGGGACTTTTCTACGGTATATACATTGTAATGATCCTTTACAATCTATACCTTTTTGCTGTTCTTAGAGACAAAAACTACCTTCTTTATGTCTGTTATGTTTTAGTCAATGGCCTCTTTCACTTTACTTATACAGGACTTTCTTTCCAGTATCTTTGGCCTAACTCGGTAATTCTGACAAGTAGTATGATGTTTGCTTTTGTTGGTCTATCTATTACTTTCGGGTCACTTTTTGCCAGAGGTGTATTGATGCTTCGGTCTTTAGTTCCAACTATGGATAAAGCTGTTCTGGGAGTAAGTTTTAGTGGACTTCTTATTCTTCTTACAGGACTTCTAGACAATCCGGTTGCTCCAGTCATAACTGCTGTTTGTGGACTTGTAAATCCACCAATCGTCATAATTAGCAGCTATACGGTTCTGCGTAAAGGTTACACTCCTGCTCGGTTCTATCTGATAGCTTGGCTCCCTGTAGTTGTTTCGCTTGCCCTAACAAGCTTTTTGAATTTTGGTCTTATTCCGATTAATTTTATTACTCGTTATAGTCTACAGATAAGCTCTACATTTACAGTAATACTATTTTCGATGGCTTTAGCTGATAGAATAAACGTTATTAATCGTCAACGTTTAGAAGCTGAAGAAGAAGCTCTACGTCAGCAGAATCTTAGAAATAAAGAACTGGAAATGCATAACAAAGAGCTTGAGCAGAAAGTAGCGGAACGAACAAATGAACTCGTTACAAGCATAAAGAAGCTAGAAATAGCAAATCAAGAAGCTGAGCGTAAAAATGTTGAGCTAATAGAATCGCATCAACGAGCAGATAGAATCTTTTCTGCTCTTGCTGAAGCATTGCCAGGTACAGTTTTGGATGGAAAGTACAAACTAGAAGACAAAATAGGAGGTGGTGGTTTTGGAGCTGTTTTTCGAGCAAAGCAACTTGCATTAGGTCGTACAGTTGCTGTGAAGGTCTTCAAACCTACTCCAGGAAACGATTCTGCAGATGCTGTCGAACGTTTTAAGATGGAAGGTGTTTCGGCTTCACGCTTGAGCCATCCAAATGCTGTTACTGTGATAGATTCAGCTATATCACAAGAAGGAATAGCTTATCTAGTAATGGAATATCTGTCAGGCCGTTCTTTGACACAGGAGTTGCGCATAGAGAAAAAACTCTCTGTCAAACGTGCTGCAGAAATAATCATTCCAGTATGCAATGCTCTTTCGGAAGCACACCGTCTT
>JAEUQL010000454.1 GCA_016789295.1 Blastocatellia bacterium
GAGAAACCGACTCATTAGATCACTCAACTGCTTCTGTCTTTGCTGGTTTTTCTGATTTTCTTCTTCTGCTCTACGTACTTCGTTATTGGCAGCATCTACTCGCCAAATGCTATAGCCTATAACACCAACTAATGTGAGTACAACAAAAGTTGCAACAAGAGGAACAGAGTTTCTTTTCACAAACCTTTGAAATCTGTAGATGAGGCTAGGTCTTCTAGCAAGTATTGGAAAGCCATTTAAGTAGCGTTCTATGTCATCAGCAAAATCTTTGACCGAATGGTAACGTATTAGAGGTTCTTTATAGAGTGATTTGAGGACAATATTATCTATATCAGAATCTATTCTACCCGTCTTCTCTGTAGAACCTGCAGATTCGCTTGGTTTGATAGGGTCTTGATTACATATTACCCATTTTATATCTTCTAAAGTAACAGCATTAAATATATATGGAAGTTTCCCTGTCAATAGTTTATATAGCAGCACTCCAAGTGCATATACATCAACACTTGGAGTAACCTGTTTACCTTGAACCTGCTCAGGACTAGCGTAAGCAGGTGTCATCAACTGCTTACCTGTCATAGTCATTTCAACACTTTTATATTTCTCATCTTCTTTTATTATCTTTGCAATTCCAAAATCCAGAAGCTTTGGTGTTCCATCATTTGTGACAAGTACATTACTAGGTTTTATGTCACGATGAACAATGTTATTTTGATGGGCATATTCGACAGCAGAGCAGACTTCTAAAAAAAGCTTCAGCTTCTCTTTAGTAGAGATTTGGTTGTTATTACAATACTCATCTATTGCCTTCCCTTCAACCAATTCCATAACAAAATATGGGAGATCTCTATGAGTACTACCTACATCATAAAGTCTAGCAATTCTAGGATGTTCTAACGAAGCTAGTATCTTATATTCATTATGAAACCTTTGTACAAATGAGCCATCATTCACATTTGGACTTAATACTTTGACTGCAACAGGTCGAGATTGTGGGATGTCTTCTCTAAGAGCTTTATAAACAATCCCCATACCACCACGGCCTATCGTTTCGGTAATTCTATATTTGCCACCCAGCAAGTTTGGATCAATGCTATTGGTCTCTGCAGTCTCTGTTCTGAGTCCAGTTTCAGTTGGAAGTAGACCAAGGGCTTTTTCAAACACAGGTTTATCGAGTAGCGAGCCAGAATCGGCATGGACAGCCAGCATCTCTTCAACTTTTCGACGCATTTCTAGGTCATTTCCACATCTACTGGAAAGGTATTCGGCTCTTTTTTCTTCTGGAAGGTCGATTGCGCCCAAAAAGATTTCAGTAAGCTTACGATGGTCTTGAATCACACCTTAAAACCTCAAAACTGTTATGCCCTTTTCATCTCGGAGAGAAGCCAAGCTCTTGCTACGCTCCATTCACGTTTTATAGTTCTAGGGCTTACTTGCAGTACTTCAGATATCTCTTCATTTGTCATTCCACCAAAAAAACGTAGCTCTACTATTTCACATTGCCTTGTGTCAAGTTTCTGAAGCCTTTCAAGAAGATCGTTGAGAATAGTAATCTCTATAAAGTCTTTGTCTGGTATATCAGCGATACCTTCGATTGTAACTATAAACACATCCCCACCACGTTTTGAACTGTCTCTGCTGCGTGCGTGATCGACAAGTATCTGTCGCATCATTCTCGCTGCTATACGGAAGAAATGTGCACGGTCTTGCCATCTGACTGACTTGGCATCTATGAGTTTCAAATATGCTTCGTGTACAAGTGCCGTAGTCTGCAAAAGAGGGTTGTATCTTTCTCGCAGCAGATGGCTATGAGCCAACCGGCGCAGTTCATTATATACAAGTGGAATAAGTTCTTCATGAGCTTTTTCGTCTCCATTACTCCAAGCAACAAGAAGTTGAGTAAGATCAGGTTTTTCTGATGAAACCATATAGTCCTCAGTCACGATGTTTGAAAACTTTTAGAAAAAACTTTGTCCCCTTTTTCTTTCTTTTCCGCCTTCTTTTATAAGGAAGAGTCTATATTTGAAAAGCCAACAGAAAATTACTTCTAAGGAACCTTGAAAAACGGAGATCCTGTAAATTTTACTCTCAACTGAAGACTCAGCAAGCAGAGTTTTACAGCTCTTACGCAAGAAAGCACAAGTCTTTAGGCGTGGGATGAATTGTGACAGTATTATAAACTAAGTAGTCTACTTAAAAGTCATCAAAGTAATTGACAGAAATAGATCAAAAAACTAAACTATGCAAGATATGCTTAAAACAAGTTTAAGTCCTTTAAGAACAAATTGATATATGATAGTGTATTATATAAATAATGCACCAAAATAGTACAAATAAAGTACTTATGATCTGTGAAATTGAAAAACTTTGCTAGACGTATTAGAACCGATGACACCAGCCAGCCACCTAGTTTATGCTGATGGGTGATGCAGGTTGGGCTGTTTCTGACACCAGGCGTGAGCTTTCCCGACTACAGTTGTAGCGACCAAAATAATCCCTCTACTTTAGCTTTGGGAGTGTCAAAAAAGCTGGTTACTTCAAGTAGTAAGGAAGTCAAAAAGATGGAAAATATAGTAGTAAATCTTTGTCAATCAAAGAGTAACTCTTCATATCGAATATCTTCTTATCTTGTTTCGATAAGAGATGGGGCACCTCTTTTCGTTAACCCCTTGTTTTCCAATAGCTTATTTGATAATAAAAGACAGCTACAAGAAGGTGCAGACTCCAAAGTCATAGTTGATGTAGTTGGAGCCATAGCCGATGAAGATGATCTAGGGTCTATAGACGACCTCATAGAGGTTCTAAAGTCTTGGATGTAAGAACCTCTGCTCTGCATAAGGTCTAAACAGCACTGCTGCACCTTGGGTTGAAAGATTTTAGATAGTTTTGAATACTAGATTCTGTTTTTCTGTCAGCAACAATGTAGTAGAAAGCCAAGCTTTCTACTCTCACCTTAACACTCTACCCGGCAGAGCTTGAAAAACGCTTTGCCGGTTTTTTCATAAGTTATTAATCTAACTGTTAATAAAGTCACACAAAGTCTTTCACAAAAAACAGATAGTTGTGTAACAATTTCTATTATTTTTTGCAAAACAGTTAAGATGTGTAATGAGTAAAAAGCCTAACTTTTTTCTTATTCTATTGGTTCTACTTTTCACTGCTTGTTATATAGTTAGTCCAGTCAGTCTGTTTGCTGGAAGCGGAAGAGCTTTGCCAAAGCTGCAGCAACAACAAGCATCTTCACAGCCATCTTTATTAAATAGCTATCTCCCATTTGAATTTTTAGATCGGGAAAAGGGTCTTTCCAGTGACTCTGTGATGTCGATTCTGCAAGATAGTGAAGGTTTTCTGTGGATTGGAACTGAAGATGGGTTAAACAGATATGATGGGGGGAAATTTGAAATATTTCGTCACGGCACCGCAAGTTCTCTTGATCTTTCTGGAAACACAATCACAACTATTTTCGAAGACAGCCAAAAACGGCTTTGGCTAGGAACATACCCTGCTGGTCTCAGCTATTTTGATAAAGATAGGCGTTTTTTCAAAAATTTTGATGATGACAAATTAAAAAAAGATAATGGTGAATCAGCATTTATAAACCAGATTATAGAGTGCAAACATTCTAGGCTCTGGCTTGCTACAAACCATGGATTAATAGAGTTTGATCCAAACAGTGGTAAGTTCACTCGCCATGTACCTACAGACAAGAAAGAAG
>JAEUQL010000455.1 GCA_016789295.1 Blastocatellia bacterium
CCCAAAGTATCTTGAACAGACTACAAACAGCCTTTAACCTCTATCTCTCTGAAACTCAACGAAAAGAGATAACTGCTAACTTTGAAGAGACGCTTTTTAGCGGCATGCTCCGATCAGCAAAAGTTGGAACAAGAATTACTTATTTCAGAACCTTCATTGCTACAGCTTCTAGTGAGCAAGCTAGAGAAAGACTCAAAAAACTTCTTGCTGGTGACATTACTGTACCTGAAGTGAAACTTAGCTCCAAAGATAAGTATTCAATCATTGCTTCTCTATTAGCACAGAAAGATAGTGAGGCTTCTAGGCTGCTTGCACTACAAAACGAGATCGACAGAAGTGATGATGCGCGTAGATATGCCTTTGCAACAGTTGCTGCAGAAGCAAGCAGCCAAACAAAGCAACGCTACTTTGAAGCTTATACAAAAGATGAAAAACTCGCAGAAAGGTGGATCGAAGAAAGCCTAACTGCCTTTAACTCTATTGGACATTCAGGCTTAACCCTACCATACCTAGAACAAGCACTAAAAGAGCTACCAAAGATCAAACGTACACGAAAGATCTTTTTTATAGGAAGCTGGCTTTCCGCTTTCATAGGTGGTCAGAAAGAAAGAGAAGCACTTATTCTAGTCAAGAAGTTTCTTGAAACCGAAAACTTGGATCGTGACTTGAGATTGAAAGTTCTTGAAGCAGTTGATAGCCTTGAAAGATGTGTCAAAATACGGGAGAAGTTTGCACAAGAAGCTGTAACAGTTGTGGATAGCAGAAGATAGAAGGACATATAACAATGGAAAAGAAGGCAAAATCAGACCCTGTGGCTATAAAGCTGGCACTCTCACACCAGCTTGAAGAAGAACTTAACAAAACAGGCTTCGATTATGTAGTAATTTTGATGGACAGAGACACCAATCCTGATGTTGCAGTAGCTAGTAATAGGTCTCACACTGAACTTCCAAGACTTCTTAGGCAATTGGCTAGCCAGCTTGAAACTGGAGGAATAGATCTTTAGTCAAAACCTACCTAGATTCTATGCTATATTTTGAGTCTCTCTATACTTGAAGGGTTTGAGGTTTTATAAATGAATAGAAAATATGTAATTGCGCTAATATTTCCTCTCCTCCTCATCTTCACAAACAGAACTATTGCGCAGCAGCAACAACCTACAGCAAGAGGAATATTTGATAGCCAAATAAATCAACAGTCAGCTCCAAACACACTGCTTAAACCTAGACTCTATCTACCAAAACGCTCTAAAGTAGGAAAAACTGCCAAACCTGTAAAAACTTTATCAACAAAGTTTAAACCTCTAGCAATAAGATATAGTGTGATGATGCTTGGCAAAGAGAACCCTAAAGGCTATGAGCTTAATCGTAATTTGACCAAAATTAGTTTAGAACAGGAAGGCAAACCTTTTGGAGTTGTAGATCCTGACAAAAATTTTCAAGAAGGCGATCTTATATATCTAGTCTTTGAACCTTCTACAAATGGCTACCTCTATGTTGTCAACCTTGGTTCTGACGAGACTACACGCACACTTATCTATCCCGATAAGAGAGAAGACGCTCTAGTAACTTCTAACAATCCTGTAATAATTGGACCTTTCAGGATAGATCCGCCTGAAGGAATAGACAAGTTGACTCTAGTTTTTAGTCACAAGCGAATAGCCTCTTTCGAAGATCCAACAAAAGATTTTACCAAAAGCTTTAACCTAGAGATAAATACCAAAGAGCTTAAGACTATAGAAGAAGTATAACTGTTTTCTCCAACAAAAGAGACGACAGCACTCTATTTTGCAAGTAAAAACCAACCTCTCCTGAAAGCAGAGATAGACATAAGACACCAGAAGTAGCTTAAGAATTTGTATGAGTGAAAGTCAACTACAGCCTGGGTACAGGTTAGGAGGCCGCTACATCATCCAAGCTAAGATAGGCGAAGGAGGTATGGGGTCTGTCTACCGTGCGAGCGATGAACCAAACCTGAATCGACCTGTCGCTATCAAAGTAATAAATTCAAAGATGAACCTACTTTGTGCTAAATCGGCCAAAATGAGGCTTAACAGAGAGAAAGAAGCTTATCTACGAATAGTCCACCCCAACATCGTGCAGTTTATAGATAGTGGCTCTACAGAAGATGGTGATATCTATATAGTACAGGAGTTTATTACAGGCGAATCTCTTGAAGCATTACTTAGGAGGCGACCAAAACTTCCTTTTGAAGATGTTATATGGATAGTCAACCAAGTTGGCGCAGCTTTGGAAGCGGCTCATAGTGAAGGGATTATCCACCGTGACCTCAAGCCTTCTAACATAATGCTACAGAATTTATCGGGTGGAAGTAGACAGGTCAAAGTTATAGACTTTGGAATTGCTAAAGTTGAAGAATCTTATTTGGAAGGTAATCTAACATCAACCGGTGCTTTCATAGGCACAGCCTGGTATGCTTCTCCAGAACAGTTGAGTAATCAAGAAACAGATATAAACTCAGACCTTTGGTCTCTTGCAGTAATTACCTATGAGATGCTTTGTGGGTCTTCTCCTTTTAGAGAGAGATCTTTAGCAAGTGTTGTATTAGGTCATGTCAATGGCCCAATTCCACCACGTCATCATCGTCCAGATCTTCCTACAGAAACAGAACAGATAATCCTGAAATCTCTCAATTATAAAAGAGAAGAGAGGTATCAAAGTATTAGCGAATTTTGTAATGTTCTGTCAGTTTCTCTTAAAGAAATAATCCAACACCTAGATAATCAGCCCACTAAAAAACTTTTAGATGCTCAGCCGGAAGTTGATGAATATAAGAAAATATTGATAAGCGAAGCCTCCACAGTTATTGAAAAAACACGCCTTACAGACCAACAGCAGACACCAACAACCCCTTCACCTGCAGAAAATACTTCCAAAAAACGTCTTCCAAAAGTAGAAAATGATAAGCCTGCTAAAAACTTTGATAGCCCAAAGCCTGTCAAGATAAAATCAGAAGAAAAACCCATAAATGATGGAGCTTTACATACTAGCCTTACAGAGGTTGCTCCAACCACAAAGACTCGTTCAAAGCTCCTAAATCCTTTTTCTCTACTGCTCTTTGCAACTGCTCTGGTCTTGGCCGTCTTGGGAGCCTTCTTTTACAAACCAGAAAAAGAGATAAAAGATGTCGCTCTCACCTACCGTCTTTACGTAGACGACCATCGCGGAACTCCTTTCTACTCCTCTGGTAGAGAGATATATAGAGGTGGAGACCGTTTTAAAATAGTCATATCCTCTGAACAAGAGATGCACCTTTATATATTTAATGAAACTCCATCAGGAGACCTCAACATCCTCTTCCCTGCTCCTCATCTCAATAAAGGTTCTTCACTAATAGCTACCAGTGAGATAGAGTTACCAAACGAATGGTACGTCTTTGACCAAGAAGTTGGAGCAGAAAGACTTCTGTTTGTTCTTTCAAAAAGTAGCGTTGACACTATCGAACGTCTGAGGACTACGGAGCCAGCGCAGGAAAAGAGCCAGAAAGTTGAAATGCTGAAGCAATGGATCGAGAAACATCAGACAAGCATCGTAACCGAAGAACTCGATGACAAGACTATCCTCAAAGCCAAGACCGATCCGCTTATTGCCCGTATAACGCTCCAGCATAGATAGAACAAGACTTGTAGACTGATTGTAGAGAGGTAGTTAGAGCCTCTACCATTACATTTTTATATAAGATAGATTGCTGC
>JAEUQL010000456.1 GCA_016789295.1 Blastocatellia bacterium
AGTAATAGAGCTTAAGATTCAGGACTTGATTGAAAATGACAAGAAATTGTCTGAAGAAGAACGATTAGACAGTGATTTTATAAACTAGAAGTTCTCAATATTAGATATAAAGAAACAAGCCTCAGGCTTGTTTCTTTAATGCAATTACTCTTCTTATTTTTCTATCTATTTACAATATCAGAGCAACTCTTTAACCTTTCACCACAGTTGCACAATAAAACTTTTGCTCAACTTTGAAACATGTAGTAGCCTAGTTGAAAGTCAAACTAGAGGAGAAGAAAATGAATTTCCATTCAAAACTCAAGTGTGTAATGAAAACGACTTCTTTAATACTACTTTTCTTGTTTATAGTAAGTAGCACTAACCTATCATATGCCCAATCCAGAGGCAAAGGGCCAAAACTCAAGCGCATCCCTCCAGGACAGATTGAAAGATATGAAAATGACAGAGACTTTGCTCCAAGGGTTCCTCGCGGAACACAGATGAAAGTCCGCATGAACAAGACTATAGATTCCAGAGAAGTACGTAATGGTGAGCGTTTTACTGCAACTGTTCTGACACCATCTACCTACGCTGATTCGACGATAGATGGTCACGTCTCCCTTGTTAAACAGTCTGGAAAGATCAAAGGTCAGACAGAACTTGTGCTAGTTTTTGACCGCATTCGCTTCAGAAATGGCGACTCTCAAGATATATCTGGTCGAGTAACCAAAGTTTATGGTGAAAAGTCTGCAAAGAAGGTTGACGAAGAAGGCAAGATCAGAAGTGATGGCCGTGGTAGCTCAACTGTGAAACGTACTGCAGGTGGTGCAGCCGTTGGAGCTATTATTGGTGGCATTGCAGGTGGTGGCAAAGGAGCAGCAATTGGTGCAGCCGTAGGTGGTGGTGCTGGTGCTGGCTCAAACGTCATACGCGGCAGCAATCAGATAAAGATAGAAGACGGGACAGAGATCTTGATCAAAACTACACGATAGATACTACTGTTTCTGTGGACGGGTACTGCCTTGGGAACGCCCAAAGATTATGCGTAAGTTTCTTAGGCCATTTTGCAGGTGTGACCTTACCTGATCGTGAGTAATTCCAAGCTCTTCTGCTATCTCATCATAGCGCATCCCGTCCCAATAGAAACGCATACAGCATACTCGCTGCATCTGATTGAGTCGATTTAGCGCGTTGGTAAGTTGTTCGTTCCACTCTTTTGCTATTACTTCAACCTCAAGGTCTATGATCAGAGCTTCAGGAACATCAACTACTTCAACCTGATTGAAGATCACTTCATTCCTCTTTCTAACGATCTTCATACACTGATTGCCAACACACCTATATAACCAGGAACTGAACTTTGCCCCTTCACGAGCTTGATAGAGATCCAACATTCCAGACATCATTGCAGCAAAGATGTCATGAACCATCTCTTCAGCTTCGAGTCTGTTGCCTAAAAATTTTAATGCCCACCAATAGACACGCTTTGAGTACCTATTATACAGCTCTTCAATTAAAGAAGTGTCAGGGTTTTTCTTGTAAAGCTCAACTAATTCCGTATCATCAAAACGGCTCAGGTTCATCTCATTGTCCTGAAAAATATGGAAAAGAGCTACGGTGTCTCTATCAAAGCAGCAACTGAGACTCGATTGCGCCCCGTCTGTTTTGCTGTGTAGAGAGCCGCATCAGCTTGCTTTATCAGCTCTTCGGATGTTCGCCCACAAATTGGAAACTGTGCAATTCCTATGCTTATAGTTACTCTTCTAAGACAACCAAACAGACTAAAATCAAATAGCTCTATCTCCTGTCTTAAACGTTCTGCCGCAACCAGAGCACCTTCTATAGATGTATCTGGCATCAAGCTTATAAACTCTTCCCCACCATATCTGCCTGCAACATCGTGAGCACGCAGTTGAGACATGATAAGTTGTGCAGTCTTCTTCAAGACTAGGTCTCCAACATGGTGGCCATAAGTATCATTGACACTCTTGAAAAAGTCTATATCAAACAACAGCAATGAAAAAGGACGGTTGTAACGGGAAGAGAGAGAGATGATCTTATCGAACTCTGCCTGTACATAATTACGGTTCCAGAGTCCAGTTAAAGGATCTCTTGTAGCTTGATTGTAGAGTTTTTCGTGATAGGAGATATCAAGCGTATCTTTTACTTCAAACTTCAGTATCGTGTCTCCAACTTTCAGTTTGTCACCATTTTTCAACTCTAGGTCTTCTATCTTCTCATTATTAACATATGTACCGTTTTTGCTGTCGAGGTCTATAGCCATTACGCTCACTTTTTCACCACCTTCAACTGGAAGAAAAGTAAACATAAGGTGGCGGCGTGAAGCTCGGCTATCGTTTATCCTGAAATCGACCTCATCACTGCGTCCAAGAATCATCTCTGCTCTGTCTATGTGAAAAACTGCTCCGAAATCGCTGCCTTCGATCACTGTCAAGGTAAAGCTATAGCTTGCAGAGCTATCGAGTTGGGCGTCTCGATGGTCTACCATCCTGATCTCGACTGTCTGTTCATTTACTAGATCATTATCTTTCTTCTTTTCCATATCTACGCTCTTACAGTTGCTTTACAGTGATTGGTGTAAGCTGCCTGAAACTCCTGAAAAACTCTATATTTAGTCTAAGAAAACATAACTAATAAAAACTGCATTCTCAATAATTCTGGCTATTTTAGCAAGAAGAGAAAACCATAAGATTACTACGCTATCTTAATCATCTACTCGCTTAGCACTTGCTTACCCTATGCTTAAATGTTGGAAACTTTGATGTTTATAGGCTTCTGCGTGCTAGGATTTACAATAAAAGACTACTATTAAGTGAAATGGTTTACAGTCTTTTACAGCTTTTTATACTGTTTTAACCACTTGCCCTTTAAGCAGTCCAAGTTCACGAAATTTTTGGTCTCTTAGGGAAAGATGATACCACATATCATTGAGTGGTTCATCGCAGAAACCTGTTTTCTGCGAAGAAAAATAGGATGTTTCTCTTTGGACGTAGAAGCAACTGCTGTGACACTTAAACAAAGAGTGATAGTATAGTCTCTCAAAGATCCAAAATAACCTACTGAAAAGATTAGATCTACATTTTATTAAAATAGGAGGCTCGATCTATGGAGGTTGACTGCTGTGTGAACTTTACAGGGTTAAAGTTTGAAAACCCTTTTCTGCTGGCTTCTGCTCCTCCAACGGAGTCTGAAAGTAACATAGTGCGTGCTTTTGAGGCTGGCTGGGGAGGCGTGGTTACCAAAACTATCGGCCTACACCCCGTAGTTAATGTCCGAGGACCTCGAACAGGCTTTCTAAGAGCAACGCCAGACTCTTCATACCTTTCAATGAAGAAAAGACCTAATACTGCACTCCACTCTTCTTGGAACTGGGAGCTTATTTCAGACAAGCCTCTCGATTGGTGGATACCAAGAATTTCACGTATCAAAAAAGCTTTTCCATCGCGTATCCTTATAGCATCCATCATGGCTGGCTCAGAGAACGATAAAGAACTACACCACTGGCAAACTCTTGCAAAAGCTTGTCAGGATGAAGGAGCCGACGGACTAGAACTGAACCTGTCTTGTCCTCATATGGATCGTAATGATATGGGTTCCAATATTGGAAAGAATCAGCAGCTCTGCTCCACCGTTACACAAGTAGTCAAAGAGGTTGCAAAAGTTCCTGTCTGGGCAAAGCTTACTCCTTCAACAACAGATATCGTA
>JAEUQL010000457.1 GCA_016789295.1 Blastocatellia bacterium
TTCTTTAGCAATTGTAGTAATAGCCAGTTTACGATTGTTGAGTTCATATTCAGCTATATCCCCGCTTTTATATAGTCTTTCAGTTCGTTCGAGTTCAGAAACTGCATGCTGCTGTTCTGCTTCGAGTCTTTGCAGAACAGCTTCTTGTGCAGCTATTTCTCCAACTTTCACTCCAGCTTCTACTTGTGCAAGTTTTGCTCTGGAAACTTCAACCTGCTGCTCTGCCTCGACAACTACACTCTGCAGCCGTTGTTCTGAATCTAATGTGGCAACAACTTGACCAGGTTTGACATAATCCCCTTCTTTAACAAGAAGTTGTGCAAGGCGTGCCCCTTCTACTGCAGGTGAAGCCGTCAAATGTACTACTTTGGTTCGTGGCTCAATTCTTCCAATGGCTGTAACAAAAGTGAGGTTATTTTGCTGCTCTAGAGTCTTTGAATGGATAATGTTAGTTTTGTACACTGTTTCTGAACTCTGTTTCATATATTGATATCCTAGTAGTACTGTAATAGATATCAATAAAGTTACTGCTGTACCAGAAATATATTTAGTGTAAAGCTTCATAACAGTCCTTTGACTAAAATTTTAATACTGAAGATTTAGTTCAATGACTAATTTATCTTTTGTTAGGCTAAATTTGGTTTTATCAAAGGTGGGTATATCCGTAATGGATATCTTTGGATTGTTGGAAAGCCCAATTCCTTCTGTAGGAATGCCAAGCATATTTTCGTCAAGTTTTCCATTATTGTTTTCGTCATGAAAAACTGCTGCTACATAGGTTCCTGGAGAGATATTCTGAAAAGTAACTGTTGACGAGTTATTGTCAATAGTAGCAGATTGCTCTTTGAAAGGTTCATCTTTGTCATAAGATTTTTGGCTATTATATAGCGCAAAACCTGCTTTTCCTTTGTTATTACGAAAGCCAGTAGCTTTAACTGTTAAAAGTGTAGAAGCTGATGTTCTATTTATGAATTTTATTGGTTGAAAGTTTATGATTGATAATCCTGAAAGTAGAATTATGAAAACTTTTGTAATTTGTAGCATTCTGATTCCTTTCTGATCTCAAATTAGTCATAGTTGCAATGACAAAAGTTTATCTAGAGCAAAACAAGATTACATCGGGCTGGAGAAGGTTTTTTCTGTAGGTCTATAGAACGAGTGGTTTAGGGAAAAAATCCATCTACAGACGGATAGAGAAAAAGCAACTTGGCTGTATACTTTCTCTGGAGCTTGTCTTTTTATGAAAAAGTTTTCTGCTCCAATGTGGGCACCGCGTCTGTTATGGAAACTATCAGCATCATATCTGGTAACTACCTTGGCAGTTGTTATTATCTATCTGTTTGTTGATATTCAGTTGGAATATAACAAACTTCAGTCCCAATTATGGTCAAATACTATTGCTTCAAGAGTCGAGAGAGAAATACCAAGATTTGTGCCTTTATTTAACGATAATATGCCAAATACTCTAGCGATTGAACATCTACTGTTTCGGCTTAAACACGAATTAGAAGATCGACAAACAGGGTTGTGTCGCAGCTACTACTTTGCGCTTGAAGATTTTAGTCCCGAAGCTTTATCACTAACAATTTTAGATTTACAAGGTAACATATTAGTAGCAACATCAGATGATAAAGTAGATAAATTGCAATACTCTAGTATTTTCAAAATGTTAGAAAATGGTCTATCTAGTAGTCAGAATAAAGCTATTGTTTATGAAGAAAACAGTTTATACCTAGCTACTTTCCCTATTATTAATAGGGCAAAAAAGCATATTCTCTTGATAAGATTAAAGTTACCAAAGTATTGGTGGCAAAGTGTATCACCATCGGATATTTTGGGTGATTTAGAGACTACAGACTTGCTCTACATGGCACTTATGTCATTAACTTTTGGTTACATTATTGCTCGACAGTTAACGAAACGACTAGAGCATATTTCAACTGCAGCAGACATGTGGGCAAGGGGTGATTTCTCGATCTTTGTAGAAGATGGATCAGCAGACGAGATAGGTGTTTTAATGCGACGCCTCAATCGTATGGCTGAGGAGTTAAAGGAAGTTGTAGCTCTTCGACAGAGACTAGCCAGGCTAGAAGAACGCACCCGTCTAGCACGTGACTTGCACGACACTATCAAGCAACGTCTATTTGCTTTGAGTATGCAGATCAGTGCAGCACAGGTCTTACTGAAACAAGATCCAAATGCCACGCAGAAACGCTTAGTTGAAGCAGAAGCACTGGTCTATCAGATTCAGCGTGAACTTGTCACAATTATTGAAGAGTTACGCCCTAAAACAGAAGAAAATCTAGGTTTAGCTGTTGCTTTGCGCGAAATTATTAACGATTGGTCTCGGCAAAGTGGTATTAAGCTAGAACTGTACTGTGAAGATCTGCCCAATGTTTCTTCAAAAATACAATCAGAACTAATAAGAATTCTTCAAGAAGCTTTAGCTAACACTACACGTCATAGTCAGGCAAAAACCGTACTGGTATGTGCAAAGTGTTTTAGAGATAAAAGAGTAAATTATATAACACTAACTGTTCAGGATGATGGAATAGGATTTGACTTAAAGCAAGTAAAAGTTGGAATGGGGTTACAAAATATGCGAGAACGCAGTGAACTACTACCAAAAGGCTACTTCAAAATAGATACTACTCTGGGTAGTGGTACATTTATTGAGGTACGCTGTGTAATAAATGATGATCAGAAGTAGAAGGAAAATAGAATGAAAAGTAATAAAGTAATCTCAAATATTGATTATAAAAATAGATCTATTACATCAGGAGAAAAAATTACAATTGTGATAGCTGATGATCATTTAGTAGTAAGGCAAGGTCTGCGAACATTTTTAGAACTACAGCCTATGTTTCAGATTATTGCTGAAGCTTCTTCTGGTGAAGAAGCTATTACTGCCTGTCAAGAACACGTACCAGATGTAGTACTAATGGATCTACTGATGCCACCAGGTATGGGTGGTATTGAAGCAACTCGCCAGGTTAAAACGATCAGTCCACGAACACAAGTAATCATTCTTACATCTTTTCATGAAGATGCTCAGATTTTGCCTGCAATCGAGGCAGGTGCGCTTTCATATCTGCTTAAAGATGTAAAGCCTATGGAACTAAGAGATGCTATTTGCAAAGCTGCGCGTGGTGAAGTGGTACTTCACCCACACGTTGCTTCACGAATAATGAATGCATTACAAAATAGTTCAAAGGCTGAAAAGAAGACCTTGCTTACAGAACTGAGTAAGCGGGAGATAGAAGTACTACGTTTGATCGCAGAGGGTATTACAAATGCTGAAATTGCTGATAAATTGTTTATAAGTGAAAAAACAGTAAAGTCTCATGTTAGTAACATTTTGAGTAAACTACATTTATCGGATCGTACACAAGCAGCAGTATACGCATGGCGTACAGGTATTGTTGAAGATCAATAGTTACAAGAGAATTTTTATCTATTCTAGTCTTTCTTTGACTTAGAGAAATGTAGTCTACTAGCTTTATAAGCACGAAACTTCTCTATAGTCTTTCTATGAAATATCTCTACTAGGCTGGGACAGATTCGACTGAGCCACCAAGCTAGACGAGCATAAAAAGGAAAGACTATGAAAGCTTTGTTATGTACTACACTTGTTAGAATAATATCTGCTGCAGTTTGAGGATCGATCATCTTAAAAGGTATCAAAGAGATTAACTTTTCTTTACT
>JAEUQL010000458.1:0-406 GCA_016789295.1 Blastocatellia bacterium
GGTAGCAACAGGCTTTACACTACTTGGTTTTCTACCTGCTGTAGTGGTTCATGCAACACTTAACAACGAAGATATAAGAGCAAGTTGGTTAACAAGGCTGATAAGTTTGTCAGCTTATGGTTTGAGCAGCTTTATCAGTTTTACACATTTTTACTCTGCGCTCTTTAACAAAACTGCTCCTTCAGAAATTGGATTGCAAGCATTGACATTTGGTTTTGCTGCAATTTTACTGATCCTACTTGCTTTAACAAAACGACAACCAAACAGAAAGCGTGCTGTTTGGGTAGTTGCACTCGTTGTTTTTACTGTTTCTGCACTCCATCTTAGCCAACACGAAGAAGGCGATCTTCCATGGTTTATTGAGGCTATTTCAAACCAGGCATCTCTTCCATTAGCACTTGCTATA
>JAEUQL010000458.1:416-3702 GCA_016789295.1 Blastocatellia bacterium
TCAGGACTATAGATTTGCTTTAGCTGATATATTTCTGAAAAGACTTATAGCTTTTGTGTTGTTGGCTAGCTTGACTTTTAGTGCCTATATTCTTTCTGCTCCAATACTTTTAATTAGAGACTCTAAAGGTGAAATGAGTCCACAAGCAGTTGCACTAATGCTAACATTTTGGATTCTAAGCGTCATAATCTACCCAACATTAGTTCAGGCTTCTGATTGGTTTGTTGATAAAGTGATCCTGCAGCGTACCAACTATGAGACTCTCAAAATAGAGATAGCAAAGATTGTCAACCGTCATGAAACCATAGAACTATTACTTCAAAGTGTCTGTAAAAAACTGGCTCAAGCATTTACTGCTAGTGAAGTCAGAGTACTTACTTCTCATTCAAGTCATTCTGTTTGTGATGTAGCTGTACCACACAGCCACGAAAATCAAGAACTTACATTTCAGATAGTAATGACGGACTTTGCTACAAAATTTTCTTCTATATCGGCATTTGAAAATAGTGAAAATGGTATAACTACAGATAGATCACAAACAGTTACCGCTACCGTTTTTGTTCCTACAACTGAGCATCCACACTATCTGTTGGTTATTGGGGAGCTGGGAGCTGGGAGAAGATTGCTTTCTGATGATATAACTATACTTGAAGCTATAGCACTTCTTATAGCTAGGCGTATAGATGCTTTAAGAGTCAATCACGAACGTTGCGAAAGAAGTCTGAGAGAACAGCAGATGAGCAAATTGGCTACAGAGGCTGAGCTTCGTGCGCTAAGAGCACAGATAAATCCGCACTTTCTTTTTAATGCTCTAACTACTATTGGCTACCTGATTCAAACAACTCCCAACAGAGCTTTTGATACATTGATGCGGCTTACAGGTCTTTTGCGGGCTGTTTTGCGCCGTTCTTCCGGTGAGTTTGTGACACTTGGTGAAGAGATAGACCTTATAGAATCTTATCTGGAAATAGAGCATGCAAGGTTTGAAGAGCGACTTCGTACTCACATAAAAGTTCCTGAAAAACTCAGGTCTCTAAGAATCCCAACATTGCTTATTCAACCGCTTGTAGAGAATGCAATAAAGCACGGTATAGGTCCCAAAAGAGAAGGTGGAGATGTAACTGTAGGGGCAGAGATTGGCAAGGAAGGGTTTCTACAAATATCTGTAACTGACACCGGTGCAGGTGTGAGTGAAATAGAACTTGCTCGACAAAGAAAACGTGGTGTTGGACTTGCGAATGTTGAGCAGAGGTTAAAAGGTCACTACGGCGAAGTGGCTTCAATGCTTTTTGAAAGTGCTTCTGGGAAGGGAACAAAAGTCCAACTTACTCTTCCTCTAAACAGTGTTGAGATCTCTGAAGATTTCAAGAAAAGTCTTATAAAAGGAGTTTAACGTGAATCCTAAGCTACGAGTAGTAATAGCTGATGATGAGCGTCCAGCTAGAGCGATGCTTGCCAGTATGCTTCAAAAATATGAGGATGTTGATATCGTAGGCGAAGCAAAAGATGGTACTGAGGCTATTGAACTGATAGAAGAGAAGAAACCGGATCTTGCTTTGCTAGATCTAATGATGCCAGAACTTGGTGGTCTCGACGTGGTCAGACTGTTGAAGAAGAGTTCTATCCCACTGATTGCTTTCGTAACAGCTTATGATGAATATGCAGTCAAAGCATTCGAGTTGAATGCTATAGACTATCTACTCAAACCTGTTGATAGCGGACGTCTGAAAGAGACTATAACTAGAGCACAAGACAGACTTGAGAAAGCAGATATGCGTGCTGATGAAGCTATGCACCTGCGTGCAGCTATTACTGACTACGAAAATTCGGCCAAACTACCTTTCTTAGAACGTATTCCGATCCGTCTTAGGGACGAGATTATTATTGTGCCCGTGGGAAATATTTTTTCTGTAGTGGCCGATGGCGAACTACTCCATTTAACCAGTGCAAAGAACGAACGCTACACCATTAACTATAGATTGAAGGAGTTGGAACTTAGGCTCGACCCAAGCAGATTTGTCAAGCTTGGACGTGGTGCACTAGTTAACGTAGAAGCAATCAGCCGCATTACTCCAATGCCTGGTGGTACTTACGTTGTAACTTTGACTAATGGTCAACAGCTTAAAGTAAGTAGGCTACAGTCCAAAATACTTAGAGAGCAACTGCTGAAACTTTAGAGATATTTTCTTGGGAAGAAAGTTCTGTTGGGTTGGTGTACTTTTTGGGGGAGTTGGCTATAAAATAGTGCTCACATCTTCCAGCAAGTAAGACTTTCATCACAGGAGCAGAGCTATGTCAACAGAGCCATTACAAGATCCTTTCCAGCAAGTAAAAGAAGAGATTCAAACTCAAGTGCGTGAAGTATTGAAAGAGTACCTTCTACCACTCCAAACCAAAAAAATATCAAAAAAGATGATTGAACAGATTGCTGATGAGTGTGGAGAAAAGATCGCTGAAAGAGCTGTTGTTGCAAGCCGAAAAGCTTCTACAAAACATGCTGCAAAAGTTACGGCAGTGTTAGGTGAAGCTCTAAAAAGTTGTCAAGTTCCTACAAATGCTGTTCTCAGTGACAAAATAGCTTCTCTAGCTGGTAGTCTTAGTCAAGAAGATATAGACAAGATAAAAAATGACCGTGAAGTTGCTTCGCGTGTTGTTTCCAGAGTCTATAAAAGCTTTTTTGATATAGCTTTGGAGCTAGGTCTAAAATCTTTTGAAGAGAAGTAGTTAACAGAGTTACTATTTTTACTCTATTAAAAAATAGATCTATTTTGCTTTGTTGATATAAAAATCAGGAGGAATTGGAGGATAAAATGATCAAAAAATTTTCTATTACTTTCTTTACTTTGATCTTGGCTTTAGGATTCTATTTTCTATCTTCGGTAAAGGCGGAAGGAAATTCAGCTATGACTACAAATGCAGATGAATGTCCAGCAGCACTTAATTTCACTGTTAAGTCTATAGAAGGAAAAGATGTTAGTCTTTGTGATTATAAAGGCTATGTGGTGTTAGTTGTCAATGTTGCATCAGAATGTGGTTTCACACCACAGTACAAGGGGTTGCAAGCCTTAAATGAGAAGTATCATGACAAAGGTTTGAGAATACTTGGCTTTCCATCAAACGATTTTGGAGCACAAGAGCCAGGAAGCAACCAAGAGATCAAGCAGTTTTGTGAGCGCAACTACAAAGTTACTTTTGATATGTTTGCCAAAGTAACAGTTAAGGGTGAAAACAAGACCCCACTCTATAGATATTTAACTTCCGGTGGTGGAAATGAAAAACTTGCTGG
>JAEUQL010000459.1 GCA_016789295.1 Blastocatellia bacterium
CTGCAAACTCCAGCAGCAGAGCGTCTTCAGCTTGAAACAACCAGATTTGACAAAATCATCGATCTAGTTTGGGTTGCAAGATGGGAAATGAAAGAGAGAGTAGAAAACATTCAACGTGCCAAAGCTCAATCAGACCGATGCTTACTCTTGTTTGAAAGTGATGAAGCTCTACGTGGGCTTTTCAAGTCCGTAACTGCTGTCGGTGTAGGAATTTGCCAACAAGAAAACCTCACTCCACAATCATGTATCTCTAATGAAGCAAAAGACTCTTTAGATTTGTCTATCAAGACACGACGTGCCTATACTATTTTTCAACGTAACGTTCTTCATCTAAGGGATGAAACGGATGTATACAAGAATCTGCGCAAAGTCTCTAAAGCCATTGCTATCTTAAGGGGAAAAAATGTCTTTGACCAACTACGTTTCTTTGACAGAGCACTACTCAAGAGTTTACAATCGAAAACTATAGAATGGTTAGGAAAGGCTGACCGTGACCCGCTAACCGGAGCAATGTTATGGCAAGATGCTGTCGGGTTTGCCGAACTCCTTGGAGAGATAAACAAAAGATCTGAACTTGTAGAACACGATCTTTCTGTGCTACAGAACTGCTATACCATTCTTACATCTCTGGTAGTCTCGTTGATACCTGAAGAGATAGTCTCACAGCTTCAGACTGTTTTTGGACGACACCCAGAGCTAGACCAACTACTTGAGAGCAAAGAGAACAGATCAGTAAAAGAGTGGCAAAGAGCTATAGAGTTAGCAATGGCTCAAATCTCTACACCCGAAACTGATGCTCTAACTGCTCTTTCTACAGCAGCTTGAGTATTGTGATCTAAGGATACCAGGCTGGTTAATATCCTACATAACTCTAATAACAATTTAGGAGGCTACATGAGCGTTGATTCAATCGTAAACCTTTGTCTAAAAGATGTTCCCAAAGCACTGGCTGCAGGTGTGGTTGATATGCAGAGCGGAATGCTTTTAGCTGTGAAGACAATTGATAGTCATCCCCAAGAAGTCTTAGATCTTCTTGCTGCTGCTACAAAAGATCTTTATGAAGGTGATAGCGTTCTTACAATAGAAAGAATCTTCAAGAGAGTTCGTGGTGTTGACAATGATGAAAGGTATTTTCGAGAGATAATCATCACTTCAACCAACCTTATCCACTTCTTCGGTCGCCTAAAATCTCGTCAGTCTATGATCATCACTGTAGTCTGCCGAGCAGATGCCAACCTTGGCCTTGTCCTAACTAAGGCAAGAGAGATAATCAATAAAGAGACTATTTAAGATACAGACGGCTTATTGCTCTAAATGGATAAGCCGTGTTCAACAATTATGATTCAAGCCAAAAAACTGAGTGTGGGTTTTGGAGAAAATCAAGTCCTTTATTCTATCTCTTTTTCTATCAATCAATTGTCCAGTACAGCAATTGTTGGCCCAGGAGGAAGCGGTAAAAGTACTCTGCTTAAAATGATTGAAGGTAGCAGAGCTACCAGTGATACCCTCTGGAAAAGAGGCAGTCTTGAAGTCGAACATACCTCTACAAGCTACCTCCCTCAAAAAAGCCTTTTAGAATCAGAAACTCTTTTCCAAATTTTAAGTGCAAAATGTCAGCCTTCTACAGATATATATTCCCTGCTCAGAAGTGTCTGGCAACCATCTACAGATATAGCCGAACTTCTTCTAGACCAGATAGAGAAACCACTCAGTAGCCTCAATAGAGAAAGTCGTCGTCTGGTAGAGTTTACTCTAACATTACTATCTCCAGCCCAACTTTTATTACTCGACGAACCAGACGCTGATCTTCGCGATGAATATAGAGATGATGTAGCAAAACTATTGCAAAAACTTCATAGAGAGAAGACTATAATAACAGTAACTCACAACATAAAGTTTGCCCGAAAAATAGCTGATTATATAATTCTGCTCGTTGACGGGAAGTTGATAGAAGCATCGGAGACAGAAAAGTTTTTCACTGAACCTAGTAGACCAAGAACTAGAGATTTTTTAAGAACGGGGAGTTGAAATGTGCACGGAATTTCACTGGGTAATAGATGGGCTTCTGGCTGGATCGGCAAAACCTGGTCTTCTTAACACTCTCGAAGAAGATGTAAACTTCCTTAAAGCTATGGGGATTGAGCTAGTAGTTACTTTGACTGAGCTGCCCTTTACTCCTTCCCTTTCTTCTTTTGGATTTCGTCAAATCCACTTTCCTATTCAGGATATGAGCTTCCCTACACCAAAAGCTGGCCAACAGATATGTGAAGAGATTGTCAAAGCAGTAGAAGAGCGTTCTCCAACACTGCTTCACTGCAAAGCTGGACTTGGTCGCACAGGAATGATGCTTGCTTGCTGCCTTGTCTCTATGGGCAAAGATCCAGAACAAGCCTTGATAGAAGTTAGAAAGAGAAACCGTGCATATGTCCAAACTCAAGGCCAAGCCAATTTTATTAAACACTATGCACAGTATATAAACTCTTTGAAAGTTAATGTGCAAGTATAAATCTAGAATTTTTCTGTCACCTCATACCTTACTTCCATGATATTTTTATCTCTTCTGAAGTGATAAAAAACTCTTAAAAAGTAAGGGAAAAACATGAAACAGATGCTTCCTTCCTCCAAACAGTCTGACTTGAGCTTTCTTCAGTTAGAGTTCGAGATCCTATCAACCATAAATGAGTTTTTTGGAACAGTTAGAAATGTTACTCTCGACACCAGCTATGTAGCTGAGTTTGACCTGAGCGATCTCCCTCCAATACTTTATGCAGAAGATCCAAACCTATCTCTTTTAGAACGGATCGAGAAAGCTTCAAAGCTTCTTAAAAAGCATCGTTCAGACATTGAATACTTAGACAGCCAGATTGATCCAGGAAAATTCAGAAAAGTCTTTGAAAGAATTGGAGCACCAAGCACCCACTCTCTAGAACTTATCCTCCAATACTATTTTGGCAAAGCAGAAAAATCGAAAGAGGATCAAGATAAAGTTGACCTGCTTGCAACCAGATGGGGTTCTTTCTCCGTTTCAGGCCCTTTTACTTCTGTGCTGCGCTCGTCTAAAGATTTGGCTCTAAAACTTGAGGCTGTATATAAAGAGATCGGCCTCTATCTTGAAGAAAGTCCAGAAGAAGAAGCCATAGTTAATAAGCTTCAGCAATTTGAAGAACAGATCAACCAGATATCGAACTTCAACGAAATAGTAGATAAACAGATTATTCACTCCTTGCGCGAGTATAAATCTTCGCTACAAGAAAGCTTCTACAAGCCCAAAATCCTTGCCAAATTGATAGAGATAAACGTTGCTGTCCATAACCTCTTTCAACAACTCTATGATTCAGAACAAGCACGCCTGCACCTCTATCTGGAACAGGCAAAGAAGACTGCTCCACAGCAAGAAGACTCTTTGGAACTTGCTCAGTATCAACCCATTCTTAAAATGATGCACCGAGCAAATCAGATGGATCGACTCCTTAACGACATCAAACAGGCCATCTCTACTCAACAGGTGATTGATCAGACCTTCATTAACGAAATAGAAGCTGCCGGACGTAAGATGGCCGACCTTAGCAATCTGCTTGTAGCTACTCTACAGAAAAGCCACCGCGTTGGTGAAGCACTGCGTCAGAGTATGAGTGAAATACAGAGGTTAGAGAAGCTCAGCGTAGTGGTATCGGGCAGCGAAAAGCAGGTAATTGAAATATT
>JAEUQL010000045.1 GCA_016789295.1 Blastocatellia bacterium
TACTCCTTAAACTAATTCCTAGAAAGAACCCATACGCAATGAGTTTGACCACAAGGTCCTACTGTAGCATGTACAAGAGCGCGTTTTGCACCTTCGACTTGTCGTTCTCCTGCTTCATTGCGAAGTTGGAGTGTTGCTTCAGCCATCCTAGCTAGTCCTGCAACAAACATTGGGTGGGCAGAGAGTACTCCACCTGAAGGATTGATAGGTAGTTCACCTCCAAGCTTACTTCTACCACTGTGAATAAGTTTTGCTGCCTGACCTTTCTGTGCGAAACCTAAAATCTCTGTCCAAAGAAGTTCTTGATAGCTGAAAGCATCATAAAGCTCTACAAGATCGAAATCTTTTCTTGGATCGGTGATACCAGCCATTTTGTAAGCCTTTTCTGAAGCTTTTTCTAGTGACAAGGATGTTGATAGGTCTCGGTCTCCAAGATAATAATGATCTTGACAGTGTCCAACACCCGTTAACCAAACAGGTTTATCTGTAAAACGTTCTACTACAGATTCGTGAGCAAGCAACATTGCTACAGCTCCATCTGATGGTGGAGCAATATCGAGTTCTCTTAACGGATCACAGACCATCTCTCTTGCTAAGATTTGGTCTATAGTTAAGTTTATTGCTCTTTGTGCAAATGGGTTGCGAGTAGCATTTTCAAGGTTTTTAGAGACTACTGCTGCGAGGTCTACTTCTGTCACAGGATAACGATTCATGTAAGCTCTAGCTTGCATAGCACTCACTACAGTTAGATCTAAACCGAGTTGCCGTTGATAAATAGGATCAAAAATAGCGTTTTCTATTGCTGCTTGATCACCTTCTGAGCTTTTGCTGTGTGCTACAACAAGTGTTGTATTAAAAGAGCCTGCAAGAATCCTCATCATTGCATAGAGTGTTGCCAACGTTCCATCTGATGAGACTTTACTCTCTGATTTCATCCAAGCCCCTACAGCGTCTTGAATTGCCATGTCTGAGATAGTACGTCCATCCCAAAAATCGGAGGAAGAGGTTACTATGTTATCTACATCTTGATAGCTGATTCCAGAAGAGTTAAAGAGCGACTGCACAACCTCATAGACCATCTCTGCATAGTTCTGATCAACTTTACTCTTTTCAAATTTGGTCTGTGCTACAGCAACTACTGCTACTCGATCCATATACACCTCTAGTCGATTAATTCAAAGTGTTTAATATCTAAAATATTGCCCGTAGCTTTTTCAGCAAAAACAGCACGTACACGCGCACCAATTTTTACTTTTTCAGCAGTAAGAGTTGATATTTTGTGTATAAAAGCTGTATCTGCTCCATCTAGCTTGATAAGTGCATAAATAGCTGCTATGCCCTCTTTTTTCTGATGGTGTGCAATAGTGAAAGTTTCTATAGTACCTAAAGAAGCAACTTCTACCCATTCAGAAGTTTCAGTAAAACATCTACTACAGCTTTTTCTTGCTGGAAAAAGGTTTCGTTTACAGATAGGGCAGTATGTTGCATAAAGCTTCTGATTTTCTGCTATCTCTCTGTAGAACTTGGTTGCTGTCATTCCTGCTGCCCATCTGTAGGGCATGCGCATAGACGAACGGTAGACTATTAACTCCTCTTTTTCTTCTACATCTGCCATTTGGCTAAACTCCTACCTTGCGCAAACTTTTCTATTCTAGGTTATTCCCAAATAGGCGTAGAATGCAAGTACTGACTTTGTTACTTTTTTCACTTGACTTCAATATTAGATATAGTGTACTTTTGACACTAAATAGGAATAACAATTATTAAAGAGAGAGATTATGTTATGAATGAGCAAGGATTTAATGAGAGTCTAATGACAGACCTTTATCAGCTTACAATGGCTGCTGGATATTTGAAAGAAGGGTTAAACCAGCGTGCTACTTTTGAGCTTTTCACGAGCAGGCTTCCAACGGATCGTGGTTATCTGATAGTGGCAGGTGTTGAGCAGGCTCTCGACTACTTGAAAGAGTTACATTTTGAGAAAGAAGATATCGACTATCTACGCTCTTTGAAGCCATTCCAATCTGTAGGTGAGGAATTTTTTGATTATCTCTATGGGTTTCATTTTACTGGTGATGTGTGGGCAATGCCTGAAGGGACGCTGGTATTTCCGGACGAGCCTATAATGCGTATTGAAGCACCATTGATTGAAGCCCAGATAGTTGAAACCTATCTACTTTCAGTCATAAATTTTCAAACAATGATTGCTACAAAAGCTTCACGGGTCTGTTCTGCTGCACGCCAAGACGGGAAAGAGCGAGCAGTTCTTGAATTTGGAACTCGCCGTGCTCATGGCCCAGTTGCAGGAACTTTAGCAGCACGTGCTTCATATCTTGGTGGTTGTACAGGAACTTCCAACTTAGCTGCTGGCAAGAGATTTTCTATTCCAGTCTATGGAACTGCTGCTCATGCTTGGATACTGGCACACGATTCAGAGATTGAAGCCTTTAAGAACTATTTTGCACTCTATCCAGAAACTTGCACCTTACTAATAGACACCTACGATACATTTGCTGGAGCAGTAAATGCTACCAAGATAGGTAGAGATGTATTAGGAGTTAGAATAGACAGTGGTGATCTAGCAGAATCAAGTAGAAAAGTTAGAAAGATTCTTGATGATGCAGAGATGACGGACACCAAGATAATTCTCAGTGGTGATCTCAATGAATACTCTATTTCAGAGATGATCAGTAGTGGTGTTCCGGTTGATTCTTTTGGAGTTGGAACTGACCTTTCGACTTCACGGGATGCTCCTTCGTTAGGCGTTGTCTATAAGTTAGTAGAAAGAGTTGATAGAAATGGTAAAAAACATTATTCAGCAAAATTTAGTACCAACAAGATCACTCTACCGGGAGCGAAGCAAGTTTTTCGTCATATTAGCAATGATGGGATCTACAGAAATGACACGATAGGACTTGCAGAAGAGGCATGTCCAGAAGATGCTGTAAGGCTTTTGATTGAGGTAATGAAGGATGGGAAAGTTTTATTGAAGTCTAACATTGAAGATGCGCGGGCACGTGCTTCAAGTGAGCTTTCAAAGCTTGATGCTAGATACAAACTATTAAAATCTCCTGACAAGTACAGAGTTGGAATTAGTGATGAATTGGCCAAGCTGTTAGAATCTGTAAAAGAGAGTATGCACCGATAGATTTTTCCTGGAGGAGCTATTTATGTCCAAGCAGAGATTAGTTTTTGTTGATGTAGATACACAGTTTGATTTTATGGATCCAAAAGGTTCTCTCTACGTTCCTGGTGCTATTGATATAGTGCCAAACTTGCAGAAGCTTACAGAGTATGCAAAGAGCAGAGGTATACTAGTAGTAGCATCTGTAGATGCACATAGATCTACCGATCCTGAGTTTGTCAAATTTCCTCCACATTGTATTGCTGGAACAGAGGGTCAGAAGAAGATACCAGCAACAGAAATTGAACCAGCATACACGATAGATGCAGAAATTAGTGACTTCTCACTTCCAGAAATGGGTTCAGTAGTCTTAGAGAAGACTGTATTTAGTCTGTTTGGTAACAAGAATGCTGAGCAGGTTTTTAAAAGACTATCTCCTGATAAGCTTGTTGTCTTTGGTGTAGCAACAGATTACTGTGTAAAAGCTGCTGCAATAGGGTTGGCTGAACGGGGTTATGATGTGGCTTTAGTCACTGATGCAGTCAGCAGTGTTACACAAGAAGGAGGTGTTGCAGCACTAGATGAGATGCAAAAAGCAGGGGTAGAAATGGTGAAGACTTTGGATGTACTTTCTTGGTAATACAAGTTAAGTGGTGAAATTAGATGAAGTTTCATCCAACATGGCACAACAGTAAAAGATCTGTTACATTTTGTATCAGCTAACATCAATAATTGATCTCTACAAGCTGCAACAGAGGTTACATAACAAACAGAATCTGATACAGGAGCGGAGAGAGTGGTATTCGGGTGGAGGGTTGAGAAAGATGTTGAAACAGAAAAATTTACTTCTGCTGGAGGAAGGAGAATATTATTCGTTTATCACTACCCAAATATTGCTAAACAACAGACCACAAGAAAAGATATTTTCCATGCCGAGACTACGCAACATGGAAAACTAAAGCCATTTGCTAAAAGTTAGACAGAGGTCTTTTTGGATGCTGTCGATGCAAAACTTTCTGTGATAAAAAACGATAAAGGAGAGTCTCTATTAGTAGTTCACCAAAATAACTCTGAATATACAAGGTAAGAAAGTTAAGTAGTAGATATTTGGTACAAGTAGATTACAATCTCTTTGTACCAATTTAATATATAGGTTTTCTATATGGTATTGGAAAAGCTTGTAGAGAGGGTTTTTCCTAAACAGTGTTGAAGGTTCTTTAATTATTGGTGATGCTATGATAAGTTGCAGATAGGTCTTTAACTCCTTTTTCGAGAAAATATCGCATAGGTTTACGAATGGTAGACAAAACAACGTTAAGTGAAGAACAGCTTGTCGGTAAGATAATAGACGGCAAATATAAGCTGGTTGAGATGCTTGGTGAAGGGGGAATGGCGGTTGTCTATCGTGCCAATCGGCTTCGTATTGGTGATGATGTTGCAGTAAAGATTCTTCGATCAGAAGTGATGCGAGACTTAGTAACTCAGGCACGCTTTGAAAGAGAAGCTCAAGCAGCAGCAAGGATCAAGCACCCCAACATAGTCACTATTCACGACTTTGGTACTTCTTCGGAAGGTTTCACATATCTAATAATGGAGCTTCTTACAGGGCCTACTTTAGAGGTGGAGCTTCGCAATCACGGACAGTTTTCCATAGAGCGTGCTGTAACTATACTGGCATCAGTCTGTAAAGCTATCAGTGCGGCACACCGTGAAGGGATCATTCATAGAGACTTAAAGCCTTCCAACATTCTTTTGCATAGATTTAATGATGGGCAAGAGCTGGTTAAGGTAGTAGATTTTGGTATTGTTAAGATGCGGTCTACACGAACAGCAGAGAGTCGTTTAACACAAGTAAATAATCTACTTGGAACACCGCACTATATGTCACCTGAACAGTGTCTCAGTCGGGAATTGGATGTTCGTTCTGATGTTTATACAATAGGAGTTATAGCTTATGAACTTCTTGTTGGCCGCCTACCATTTGACAGGCCAACAGTTCTTGAAATAATGGAAGCACATGTCAAAACTCTTCCTCCCTCATTGCGTAGTTTTAGAGCAACTATTCCAGCCGCCCTTGACTATGCAGTTCTGCGTGCTTTGAGTAAAAATCCTGAACAGAGACCGCAAACTGCCTATGCTTTTGCACAAGAGTTGACTTCTGCTGTTGGCATGAGAAATTTATCATCTATTACGGGAGCATCACAGGCGGTTGCAACACTAAAAGCCCCTACATCTGATATGCTGACTCCTGTCAGGAATACACAAAGTAGCCCACGTCTACGTGATACTCTTGGAGTGGTGCTTCCAAAGTCCCCGCCAGATTTTGAAGTATTTGTTAATAGGCGTAGAGAGATGGAGCGTTTAGGGGCAGAGTACTACCAGCTTTTGGGTGGCAAGGCACGTCCTATTATGATGCTTGGTGATCAAGGCATAGGGCTTTCAAGGCTTGGTGAAGAGTTCAAGAACTGGGTACGTCAGCAGGGGTCTTCAGCACTAATGACAAGGTTCTATGAGCCTGTTGGTGGTGGGCAATCGAGTCTACATATTTGGTTAGATACTGCTAGAAGGATGCTTGGTATATCTCGTAAAGATATACGAAATGAGACAGAGCTTGTAGAGATAATTTCAAAAAAGACAGGTATAGAGCTTGCGGATATATTTAACAAAAGTGGCTCTTCTATAGAAACTGACAAGTGGAGGATCTTTGAAGTAATTTCACAGATGCTGTTACGTGCATTAGGAGATCAGCACGGAGTGTTTATTTTTGACAATATACACTTTGCCGATCCACTCAACTTAGAGCTGCTCTCTTATTTAGTAAGAAATGGTAGGACAAGGTTTCTATATCTCTTTCTGCTACGTGCTGATATTGCTGCGCGTAAAGGACACTACTGTTATAACTGGCTTACAAATTTTTCAAAAATGGGTAGTTATGAATCGATCCGGTTACAACCTTTCAATGAACAAGAGATGAGGCAGTTGTTAGAAGGGGTTCTTGGTAGTTTTCAGATGCCAGAGAGAGCACTTGAGAAGTTTTGGAATGTTTCTCGTGGAAATCCTTACTATATTTGTGAGATCTTGAAACTGCTATTAAATGATGGAAGGCTCTCTTTGAGAGAAGATGCTTGGTATTATGAAGAGAGAGGAGAGACGGTACTTCCAGAGAGTTTGCAGCAGTTAGGAGAGTTAAAGCTTGCACGCTTGGATGAAGATTTAATGGAGTTACTTCGTCAAGCTTCTGTAATAGGGCAAGAGTTTTCATTCTCTTTGCTTGAGCAGTTGACAGGGTTAGATGAGGACAAGCTTGGAGATCTTCTTGAGAGAGCAGTGAAGGATATAATTGTTGAAGAGCTAGGAAAGACGGGTGAAGAGTACAGGTTTCATGACCCTGCTCTTTACATGATGCTTTATGAAGGGCTTTCGCGTAGACATCGGCGCAGGCTTCATTTGCAAGTAGGGGAGATACTAGAAAATATAGTTACAGCAAACCCCAAGAAGTTACAGCGTTTTGGAAGCCGTCTTGTTTATCATTATTACAATGGAAATTCACACGAGAAGGTTTTTAAGTTCAGTCTTCCTGCTGCTGAGGAAGCGCGTAGTAGGCTTGCACTTGGTGAGGCAGAGACCTACTACAGTTGGGGCATAGACTCTGCACTCCATTTAGAGGATGATGGTGAAACCCCAGACATCGAGATATACACACGGCTACAAACAGGTTTTGCGGAAGTATCAATGCTTCTTGGCAAAAATGATCGTGCAAGTGAACTACTTGACAAAGCTTACAAGTTGGCAAAGAAGATAGGTAACGGAGCGCTACTTGGCAGGTTGCATCTTGCACAAAGCCGGTTGGAGTTAAGCAGGAGTGACTTTGAGCAGGGGTTAAGGTGTGTAGAAGACGGGCTTGTCCATGCTCAGGAAGCAGGAGAGCTTGCTCTTGAAGGACAACTTCTGATGTCAATGGCTCGCATATATAATTCCATGGGCAGACACGAAGAGGCTGTAGGTCCACTGGAGTGCAACCTTGAGATAGCCAGGCAGCTTGAAGACCAAGCAACCGAAAGTCAATCCCTCTCTTTACTAGGAAGGATTTTAGGTTTCTTAGGTAACTTTAAGCAGGCAAGAAGCTTTGCAGAAGAAGCATTAAGGTTGGCACGTTTGACCAAAGACCGTTTTGCAGAGATGATTGCACTACTGAGGCTTGGTCAGATAGAGACGCAGATAACAGAGTACGACAAGGCTTTTGAGATATTTGATCTAGGGCTGGATATGTCTAGAAGTTTTGAAAGTTCTCCTTTAGAAGGGGCTTTTCTAAATTCTATAGGCGATGTTTACAGGAGTTTGGGAGAGCTAGAAATGGCTCGCAGTTGTTATCAGAAATACCTTGCAATAGCACAAATGACCGGTAATTTGAGTGCTCAAGCTATTTCCATACTGAATTTGGGGACTGTAACACTGCAAATGGGTCTACTTGTAGATGCAAAAGAACTTTTTGAACAAGCACTCTCTCTTTCTGAACGGCTTGGAGATAAGCGGCTACTAGCCGAGATATATTACGGACAAGCGCATCTTCAAGAGCAAACAGGGCTGTTTGAAGATGCGATCTCTACTTACAGAGCTTCTATCAAAAATTCTCAACTTTCGTCACTTCCTACTATAGAATGGCAAGCAAGTTACAACTTGGCCAGTTGTCTTTACACCCTTGGTAAAAAAGAAGAGGGGATGGAGCATTTGGAGAGGGCGTCCGAGATAGTTGAGCAGATGTGTGAATCTCTTCCAGAGAGTGTAAGTAGAGAAGATTTTATGGCTGATAAGCAAAAGATATATGTTCTTCTGGAAGAGATGAAGCATATTGAGTAATAATTGAGCAGCAAGTTTCAATATATTCCCATCAACAACCCAGCAGTTTTTTGCAACAAGAGGTGATTATGAAGTTTTTTTTCTTTCACTTAATGCCCTGGCCTTACCTGCCAGAAGATTTTGAACAGCACCACAAGACAGCTTGGATATGGTGTCCAAACAATCTTTATGACCCACAAGAAGGGCACAATGTCTACAACAACTACTTAGACCAACTGGAGTATGCTGAGAAGCTCGACTTTGACGGTGTTTGTGTAAATGAGCACCATCAGACTGCTTATGGGCACATGCCTTCTCCCAATATTATTGCTGCCGCGATTGCGAGAAGAACTTCAAAGATCAAAATAGCAGTTGTTGGAAATGCACTTCCTCTTTACAACCCTCCACAGAGAGTTGCAGAAGAGATAGCTATGCTTGATGTGATCACTGGAGGCCGAATAATATCTGGACAAGTTGTAGGAGGAGGACCAGAGTATTATTCTTTTGGAATTAACCCAAGTTTTGCCAGGGAAAGGTTTTCTGAAGCACATGAATTGATAATAAAAATGTGGACAGAAGATGGGCCGTTCAGTTTCTATGGCAAGCACTATAAAGTAAAGTATGTGAACTGTTGGCCAAAACCTATACAGAAACCTCATCCACCAATATGGATACCAGGAGCCGGAAGCCTAGAAACTATGGACTGGGTTGCACAGAAGAGATATGCCTATATGGGTATACCATATTTTCATATAGATGTTTTCCGAAAGAACTTTGACTATTTCCGTCAGGCAACAGAAAAGTGTGGATATACAGCAGACCCTGAACAGTTAGGCTGGCTTGTTCCAATATATGTAAGTGAAACGGATCAGCAAGCTCGTGAAGAGTTTGAGCCACACTTTTGGTATTTCACAAAGAAACTCTTAAAAGGTTTGACTATAACGCCTCCTGGTTACACTTCAGTGCGTTCGATGATGAAGATCTGGAAGGACTCACAGAAGAAGTTTATGGGTGCTGTAGAGACCTGGGATGACCTGATGGAAGGCAGCTACGCGATAGTTGGTAGTCCAGAAACTGTACGTGAGAAGCTCAAAGAGAGAATAAGAGAGCTTGGTTGTGGAAACGTACTTGGGCTATTTCAGTTTGGCAACATGTCACACGAACTAACAACCAAGAATATGGAGCTTTTTGCTAAAGAGGTTATGCCACATCTTAGGCAAGAGCTTGGTTCAAAGAAGTTGACTTTAGAGACAGAAGTAAAAATTTAGCTACAGAGGGGGCGATAGTGGAAGAACTTCAATTTATTGATGTTGGTGGCATAAAGACACAGATTCGTAGAGGTGGCAAAGGAGAGCCTCTCATCTATCTACACAGTGGTGGTGGTGAGACGTTCTGGATGCCGTTTCATGAAGCATTGGCTAGCAGGTTTGAAGTAATAGCACCTGCCCATCCAGGTTTTGACCAGTCACAAGGGCTTGATCGGATAGAAGATATAGAAGATGTAGCATTCCACTACCTAGATCTTTTGGATGCTCTTGGAATAGAGAAGGCAAAGATAGTAGGTCTGTCTTTAGGTGGTTGGATTGCTGCTGAATTAGCAGTTCGTTGGCCGCAGCGTTTGGAAAAACTGGTACTTGTAGACTCGGCTGGAATATGGCTTCCTGAGCATCCTATAGCTGAGCTGTTTGGACTTGAGCCAGCGGAGTGGCGCGAACTGGTCTTTTATGATCCGAAGTCGGAATTGGCAGAGGCTCTAATTATGGATAATCCACCAGATGAGCTTTTTGAGTTAATTTTGAAGGGTATGGAAGTTCTTGCCCGTCTTGGTTGGAATCCGTATCTTCACAATCCAAAGCTGCATGCAAGACTCAAGAGGATAAAGTGTCCAACGCTTGTAGTTTGGGGTAAGCATGACAAGCTTATTCCTCTAGCCTATGGTGAAGCTTTTAGAGATGCTATACCAGAAGCAAAACTATGTGTAATAGAAGAGTGTGGGCACCTTCCTATATTTGAAAAGACAGAAGTTTTTGTAGAGCAGGTAGCCAATTTCTTGAGTTCTAATTCAGTCTAGTTGAAACAAATGTAAGGAGATAGTGTAGTGAGTAACAAACCTGTGGTAACAGTTGATCTGGGTGGAACAAATCTTCGAATAGCTTTAGTTGTAGGTGACGAAGTTGTTAATCGTCATATCTTTCCAACTCCAAGAGGGGCAGAGGCTATCGTTGGACTGATTGCACAAGAAGCATTGGCTATTTCAAGTGCTTCAAGTAGTGACATTGAAGGAATAGCCATAGCTGCTCCAGGAGCAGCTTCTCGAAAGCTTGGAGGGCTTTCTAAAGCACCAAACCTTCCAGAGTTGAATGGTTATCCAATGGCTGCACAAGTAACAAAACTCACTTCACTTCCTTGCATTGTAGAAAATGATGCAAATGCTTATGCAGCCGGTGAGGTAGTGTATGGTGCAGCAAAAGGAATGCAGACTGTTGTAGTAATAACTCTTGGGACAGGGGTTGGAGGTGGAATAGTTTTAGAAGGAAAGCTTTGGAGGGGTGTAGATGGGTCGGCTGCAGAAGTTGGTCATATCTGCATTGAAGAGAATGGCAGACTTTGTGGTTGTGGAGCTAAAGGGTGTGTTGAGGCATACTCTTCTGCTACATCAATGGCCAAGTTAGCAAGAGAGTATGGAGTTGAAGCAAGCAGTGCGAGAGAGGCTTATGATCTGGCTAAACAGGGCAATGAGGCTGCACTCAAGGCGTTTCACAGAGCTGGAACTGCACTGGGGATAGTGGTAGCAGGGCTTGTAAACACACTCAACCCTCAAGCAGTAGTCATAGGGGGGGGAGGGTCGTCTTCATTCGATCTGCTTGAACCGGGCATTTGGCAAGAGTTGAAAATTAGAGCTTTTCCTGTTGCTGTTGAAAACCTGAAGCTGGTCAAATGCACACTCAAAAACTATGCTGGGCTGCTTGGTGCTGCTGCGCTACTTCGTGGGCTTGCCTAGAAGCTTTAGAACAGAAAAATTGTTCTAAAGCATGGCAAAAAATCTTCAACTATAAGGAACTCTTTTTCCCTTTAGGCGTGTAGTTACTCCAGCATCAAGATTTTACAAGTTTTGTTTTTAGTCGAAAATAATCCATTTATTTAAAGTATAGAGATATGGCAGAGTTTGATTGTCGTTTAGGAACTTCAACAGGAGAAGTAGTTAACCGCACTTACGAAGCAGAAGCACTTGCTGAGTTGCAGACGCGGCTTGAGCGTGAAGGCTACAAAATATTCTCCATTAGTAAAAAAGGTGGGCAGACACTTCTATCAAAAGGTCTTAAAGCAACGCGCCGTTTAAGTATTGAAGATTTTCTGGTGTTTAACCAACAGCTTGCAACTATGTTGCGTGCAGGTTTGCCAATACTTCAAGCGTTGGGGATTTTAACAAAGAGGCAAAAGGCTGGATTTTTCAGAACCGTACTTGAAGATGTAGAAACAAAGGTTCGTAGTGGAACTGCTCTTTCAGAAGCTTTTGCAGCACAGGGAGGGGTTTTTCCGCGTCTCTATACTGCATCAATCCTTGCAGGTGAAAGATCTGGTGATCTAGACAATGTGCTATTGAGGTATGTCAACTACACCAAAACAATTACTGAGCTGAGGAGAAAGCTCAAAAAGACGTTGATATATCCTGCAATTCTTATAATAGCATCGGTGGGTCTAGTAATTTTGATGACTACTTATGTAATACCTAAATTTGCTAGTCTTTATGAGAGCAGTTCTAGCAAGCTACCGTATTTAACCGAGCTTGTTGTAGGGGTGTCGAATGCGATTACAAATAATCTAACGATTATCGTTCCACCACTCTTTGTCTTGTTAGTTGCTACTGCGTTGTGGAGACAGACTGATCAAGGCAAGATGAAGATAGATGAATGGATGTTAAAACTTCCATTAGTTGGTGATCTAATACGTCAAAATACAACAGCACAACTTTCAAGAAGTTTAGCAACACTGCTTGCGGGCGGAATAACACTTCTTGAAGCCTTCGAAATTGCAAGTGAGTCGGTTACCAATAGATCCTTGCGCAAGAGTATGCTCACAGTTGCTTCACGAATACGTACAGGACAGGCATTTACAGAGAGTTTGCAAGAGGCCGGCTGGCTTCCACCTCTTGCGCTCGACATGATAGGTGTTGGTGAAAAATCAGGTTCACTCAGAGAGATGCTTGACGAAGTAGCAAACTTCTATGATGCGGAACTTGATGTAAAACTTACTGCACTCACATCTATCATAGAACCGATAATACTTGTAGTTATGGGCAGTGTAGTTATGGTCATTCTACTTTCAATGTATCTTCCAATACTTGAACTTATGAGAAAGAATGTTTGAAAGGACGTATTTAGATGTCGAAAGCTGTAGAAAATAGAACTACAAAGGTCTCTCTTGAGGAGGAAGCGCGTCTGCTGGCTCAGCGTTACAGGCTCGATTACTATGACCTTTCAACGAGTCAGAATATAGACTTTGAGCTTATAAACAGTCTACCTGTAGAGTTGATGCTTAGTCATCTTTTTGTGCCACTCAAGAGAGAAGGTGACAGTTTGTTGATAGCTGTAGCCGATCCTTCTAACTTTGAAATGTTGGATGAGGTAGCTTCACAACTGAAAGTAAAGATAAAAGTTGGTGTTGCGACACGTCCAGCCATAGAACAAGCTCTCAAGCGTGGAGAGACTTCTCAAAGGGTGTTGCAAGATGCCACTCGTTCGCTTGGTATGAAGTTGGTTAAGGAGACTGATCAAGGCGAAGAGGATCTTGATATTGAAAGGCTGACGGAAGAGACCTCTCCTATTATCAAGTTGGTAGATACTATTATTTTGAATGCTCTTGAGAGGCGTGTATCTGACATACACATAGAGAATACAGATACAGCCGTAAATGTAAAGTACAGGATAGACGGTGCGCTCTATCGTGCAGTAGAGCCGATAGATATACAGCATCAGCAGACCATAATCTCTCGTATCAAGGTAATGTCAGAGCTTGATATTGCCGAGAGGCGTATTCCGCAGGACGGTCGTTTTCGAGTTCGTTTGCGTGGGCGGTTGGTAGACTTTCGTGTGTCTATAATTCCTGCCATACATGGAGAAGATGCTGTCATACGTATTCTTGACAAAGAGCA
This sequence comes from Blastocatellia bacterium, assembly GCA_016789295.1. GTDB lineage: Bacteria > Acidobacteriota > Blastocatellia > Chloracidobacteriales > JADJPF01 > JAEUQL01. The sequence goes on from JAEUQL010000045.1 coordinate 13,113, forward strand.
GATTAACGAATCTTTTAGTGAACTCAATCTTAATGTAGTTGGATTTGAGCCAGAAGACCTGCGTAAATTTAGACGCTTTATCACTGAGCCTTACGGGATGGTTTTAGTTACTGGGCCGACTGGTTCAGGAAAGACCACAACGCTTTATGGTGCGCTCAATGAGATCAGGAATGAAGAGGATAAGATAATAACTATTGAAGACCCTGTAGAGTACCAGCTTAGGGGGATAACGCAGATTCCGGTAAATGAGAAGAAGGGGTTGACGTTTGCTAGGGGTTTAAGGGCTGTTCTTCGTCATGATCCAGACAAGATAATGGTTGGAGAGATACGCGACTCGGAGACTGCGCAGATAGCCA
>JAEUQL010000460.1:0-3364 GCA_016789295.1 Blastocatellia bacterium
ATTTAATGTAAAGTCTGCGACCAACGCAGCAGAAGCTGTAAAATCAACAGTAGAACCAGCTATTTGGAATGATGGTAGCAGGCATAAAAGTAAGAGAATATATAAAGAAGTTTTTATCTTTTTCATAATGCCTCCTTTCTTATCAAAGGTAAAAAGCTCTGTGTTAGTAGTAAAACTGAAAGAGCTACTGAAAGTATAACAGAGAGGAGAACTGTTCTTTATTACAAAGATTTCCGTTTTGACGAAGATAACACTGACTCTTTCTAGCCAATCTGAGCTAGAGGATTCAGTTTAAAATGCAAAGTGAGGAATAGGAGATTTGTCTGATAGTATAAAAGTTGGCAAGTTACTTGCCTGATAGCTCTTGAACAAGTTTCAGAATGTGAAATAGCAGATGTTTAGTCACCTTGTAAAATCAATCTACTACTCATTGGGGAGTGTCAATAATTTTGTGTAACTCGACGCTTGAGGTGTTCTAAGCCGAAAGCGTCGTTTCTACTAAATTATTGAAATACAAGGTTTTATGCTACTGATGTATAATGTGCTGAGTACTCAGTCTTTATGAAAACACAAAATTTATGACACTCTCACTCATTGTCATCGCTCTCGTCTTCTTCTTTCTCTTCCTTTTCTTCCTTTTTAGGCTCTTCCTTCTTTTTCTTCTTATCCTTCTTATCATTCTCTTTTTCACTCTCCTCAAGTGCAGCAGCTCTCAAAGAGTTTGGATCGTACATCTTGACTACTTGCTTCTTCTTTCCACCAGGAAGAGACTGTTGAAAGATGACATGGTCAGAATTTACTTGCTCCACACTACCATCATAAAAAGGCATCCCTCTGTATGCATAAAAGGTTCTTTTATTAGTAGATCTTAAGAAAGCCCCAAAACCTTCCACCGATCTATATATTCCCGTAACAGTAATCTCGTCTATTAAATAGGCAGAAGAAGGTTCTCTCTCTTCCCCACGCCTTACTGCTATCCGGTATTCTGCTACACGTTCTTCTAGTGGAGGAACCTCTTTAGGCTCTGCTACTCTAACAGTACGCCTGGGCTTTGTTTTCAAGCTACGAGTCTTTTCTTGACTACTACCTTTAGAGCTATCCTTATCTGGTGAAGTTTTGGCTTCTTGTCCTAAAGCTTCTGTAAGTAGTAGCATTGATAATAGAATAAAGAGTATTAGGTGATAAGTTCTTTTGATTTCAATCATGCAACACTCTCTCTGTAATTTTAATTCTTCTATTCACTGAAGTTGCAGCAAAATGGTCTATTAGAGGAGCACCTTGTCCAAGATCTATTTGGCAAGCAATAGCTCTACTGATATAAGACTTTGCTTCTTTTACCGCCTGCAAAAGCGGCAGTCCTTTTGCCAAAAAAGCTGCTATGGCAGAAGAGAGTGTACAACCAGTTCCATGTACATCTCGACTCTCCAGCCGTTCTGTTTCAAACAGAACAAAATCTCTTCCATCATAGAGCAGATCCATAGACTTTGATTGTGTCTCCATATGGCCACCTTTGACAAGTACTGCTTCTACTCCTGTGCTTTTTAATCTTCGTGCTGCTTCTTTCATCAAAACTAAACTGCTTATCTCAATGCCTGTCAATAGTGTAGTTTCAGGAATATTTGGAGTAATTAGAGTTGCAAGTGGAAAAATACGTTGCTGCAAAATTGTTATAGCTGCTTGGTCAAGTAATCGATAACCGCTACTTGAATAGATTGGCGTATCCACAACCAAATTTTGTGTAGTAGAGTTTTTTAGATAGTCAGCAATTACAGTCACTATTTCAGTGTTTGCAAGCATGCCAATTTTCACTGCAGAAATAGGCAAATCTAACAATAACAGTTGCTTTTCAAGAAAAGACGCTTCAACAACTGCTACACCATAAACTCCTTGGGTATTTTGTGCTGTATTTGCTGTGATAGCAGCTATTGCATAACAGCCTAGTGCCGTAAAAGTTTTAATATCAGCTACAATTCCTGCTCCACCAGTTGGATCAAAGCCAGCTATAGAAAGTGTAACAAAAGGATTCATTAAAATTTTTCTAAGGTCTCATCATTTTCAAAGTACGAACCGTATCTTTCAAATTCTCACTTTGAGAAAACAGCCTTATTCCAGCAATACCTGCTACATTGCAAGCTAGCACTTGTGAAGCATTATTGAGATCTATACCACCAAGGGCAACTATTGGACAAGAAACTTTTTCTACAGCTTCCATCAAAGGTTTTAGTCCCAACGCAGTGCCATAAGCTTTTTTAGAAGGAGTGTCAAAGACAGGCCCTAAGACTACCAGATCTGCACCCAGACCTGCAGCTACTATAGCTTCTGCTACAGAGTGAGTTGATGAAGCTATTAGAAAATTATCTCCACAGATCTTACGAACTTCATCTGGAGGAAAAGATGTAGAACGAAGATGTACACCATCAGCACCACAACTCAGAGCAACATCTAACCTATCGTTTACAAGCACTTTTGTATTACTGCCAGAAACAGCTAGCAGAACTAGCTCGACAAGTTCAGATAAAGCGTCAGTTTCTAGATCCTTCTCTCTTATCTGTATTAGGTCTACACCAGCATCTGCAGCTTGCTGGCAAAAGGTGACAAGAGAGTTGAGGCTATTTGCCTTGAGTGTTTGTCGGTCTGTTATTAGATAGCTTAGAGGCTGTTGATTTAGGATGTTCATCTTCTTCATCCATAAGAGCTTTTACATTTTTGCGAAAATTGAAAATCTCCCAACATCCTATCATCAGGTTAATTATACCAAGCCCAGAGACTGCACCTTTTACGTGGCCACTCTGCATAAAGGTAATAAATGTTGGTAGATGGAACCGATCATTGAGGTAGTAGATGAAGAAATTGTCATCCCAGTATGAATACCAAGGAAGAAACAGTAACAAAAATCCTATCTCAAAACAGATTAGAATATAGAATATAACTGTTAATTTTGCTGACACAACAAATTACTACTTTCTGTATGAATGTTGTATGACAGTCAAGAACACGTTAGAGCTAACTTCTATTGTTGGTCTCTTCTAACCTGCTCCGAAGTTCCCTTATTTTTGCAGAAACGTTTCTATAGTTTATATCTATAGCGTAAACTTCGTGAAAAAGTTCCAAAGCTTTATCAAATTCGCCTAAAACCTCGTAAGTACTTCCTAGATCATATCTCATAGCCTGATACTCTTCATCTGAACGGTTGGGACTATCTAACCCTCGCTTATACCACACAGCCGCAGGTCTTGCCATATTATTCTGCATAAAGCAGAAGCCAAGCATATTACAGCAGTTGAAATATCTGCCATCAGGGTTATTTGGTGAAGTAGCCTTGCAGGCTGTCTGAAACTCTTCTATTGCATCATCATAGAGTTCC
>JAEUQL010000460.1:3374-3701 GCA_016789295.1 Blastocatellia bacterium
TGTCTTTGTATGCAAGACCAAGGTTGTAATGTGTTTCAAAGTCTGGAACTTCAGTTGGCTCAAGATCTCTCTTAAATTCATCAAAGATTGATAGTAGCCCAGCATCTAAAGACTCGCCCACATCGGAAACATTCATTGAGAGGTCTTCTACTCTAGTTTCTTGTTTGGAAGAAGCTACTTGTCTGTTTAATGGGATAATATCGCTTGTGGGCATATCATCCAGTGCACTTTCTATGTCAGAAACTAAACTGTCAAAACCAGACATTCCACCAAAAGCAGAGGTTGTTGGTACTTGAGGTATTGAAACCGGTGGTGCAGCTTTTAATT
>JAEUQL010000461.1:0-247 GCA_016789295.1 Blastocatellia bacterium
GTAACTGAGTACATACCCTTCCGCAGAGCCTGGTTTTCTGTAGAAAGCACAGAAAGTACAAACTGATGTGCATATGTTGCTGTAGTTGATGTTACGATCAACCACATAAGTAACAACATTGTCGGGATGATACTTTCTACGCACCTCATCGGCCAACAGAAAGAGTTCTTCTGAAGGCATTTCAGTTATTATCTCCACTGCAAGCTCTGGAGATATCCTTTCAGAAGCTCTTATTTGAGACATTACT
>JAEUQL010000461.1:257-3694 GCA_016789295.1 Blastocatellia bacterium
CTGACATCTGTTCTCATTATCTATCTACTCCCTAACTGCAGTATGGCACGCCAAAACAGAGAGAGTCAAACCAATCAATATCAATCAGCATTGAGCAGAGGAAGGTAGTTTTTGTTCAACTGCTCTACAGTCTCTTTCAAAGCACTTTCAGAGGTCTTGTTGCCTTTTATCACAAGTTCTATTGCAGGATTGACTACTTTCTCTTCAAGGACATCCATTTGAGGAATCTTCGGTCTTGGCTTAGCAGTCTTCATCTGTTCCATAAAGATACGTAGGTGTGGACGGTTTGTAGTATCTATCTTTTCAAAAGCTTTCAAGTTAACAGGAATTTGACCTAGAGTTTCGCACCATTTAACTTGAACCTCTTCAGAAGCAAAGTAGCGCAAGAACTCATAAGCAGCTTCTGGATATTTCGAAGTGCGAAAGACCACCATATTTTGTCCACCAACATTTGAACTCGTACCTGATGGGCCTTCTGGAATAAGACTTACTCCGAAGTTTATGTTTGAAAAACGCTTCAAGTTCCAAGGGCCAGAAAGTATCATTGCATACTTACCGTTTAAGAAACCTTGGTCTGGATTGATAGATCCTGTTCTCCAAGCTCCTGCTTCAATACCAGAAAGATAAAGTTCAGCCATAAAGCTTAAAGCTTCCTGGGCTGGTTTTTCATCGAGTGCTCCAACCAATTTCCCGTTACTACTTCGAGTAAATTCGGCACCATAAGTATTGAAGAAAGGTAGCGACCACCAGAGTGAAGTGAACATACCAAAGCCAAACTGTTTCTTCTCTGGAATGGTCAAAACCTTGGCGTACTGCTTGAACTCATCCCAAGTGCGTGGGGCACGTTCTGGGTCTAATCCTGCTGCACGCAGTTCTGCTTCAGAAGCTCTGAAGAGATCTTTATTCCAAAATAGTGCTACACAGTTCGTCTGGTCTGGAATACCGTAAAGACCGCGTTCTGTTTTCCCTGCTTTTTTTATGTCTATGATGTTGGAATCTATTGCGGCTGGAACGTATTCTTTGCTTATCTCATCGAGGGTTGAATTGAAATTTTGGAGTTTATCTAAAGGAACGAGGGCTTGACCGTATGCTAAAGTGAGTACCCAGGCATTGTCTACACGACATATGTCTGGAGCTTCATTGGCAAGACAAGCATATTTGATGCGTGGCATCAGCCCATCAAAAGGAATCCTTTGCAGATTTAAGCGAAGAGCTTTTCCGTGCTTCTGAAAGTACTGTTTTTCGAAATCTGCAGCAATCTCCTTAAAAACTCTATGTTCTTCTGGATTGTATGTTTCCCAAACAGTGAGTTGTATAGCATCTTCAGAGGCTGTAGCCATCATCTTGTAGGCACTGATCAGCCCAAAGCCGAGCACTGTCAAAATTACTATAACAATAGGTATTCTTTTAACAATTTCGTCCACCATTACTCTTCCTTACAAAGTTTACATATCTGAACATAAATTCTATTTTTACTCCTTAACACCGCCACTTGTCATGCCTTCTATAAAGAATCTTTGGGCAAAGATGAAAAGAACTGTGATTGGAAGAACAGAAAAGCACGCACCAGCCATCATCTGCTCCCACCTGATGTCGTATTGGCCTTTGAATAGAGCAAGACCTACAGGAAGAGTGCGTAATGGAGAGTCAGGAGTATTTGTAATATACTGCCAAAGAAAATTCGACCATTGGCCTACAAAAACCAGCAGAAACAGTGTAACCATAATGGGCATTGATAGCGGAACGGCCACTTGTGAAAAGAGTTGCCACTCACTTGCACCATCGATCTTGGCTGCTTCAAAAAGCGAGTCGGGAATAGTTTCCATATATTGACGCAGCAGATAGATTCCAAAGACATTAGCAAGGTGTGGAACTACCATTCCAAAATAACTGTTGATCCAACCAAGTTTGGTCACAATTGCAAACTGTGGAACCATAAAGATCAGCCCTGGAACAAGCATAGTTCCAAGAAACAGGTAGAATATTGCACTCTTACCATAGAAATCCTTTTTTGCAAAAACATAACCTCCCATTGTACAAAAAGCTACAGTAAAAAGAGCAGCCAGTGTTGCTACAATAAGGCTATTAAAGAAGAAGCGTATGAACGGGAAGTCACGATTAAAAAGGATATCAACAAAATTTCTGTAGGTGTATATTTCAGCCATTCCATCCCAGAAACCCTGTGCATAGTTGAATCTATATGTGTAATCACCAGGAGTTAACGAGCCAACTTTTCCTGTAAAGTAACCTTCTGAATCTGGGCCTTGGAGCGTGATTTCTTGTCCATTTTGGAGTTTAGCTATCACAGGCGAAGAGCTTGCACCACGAAATCTGAAAGTTATTTCACCGTTTGCAGCAAAAGTACCATTTCTTGGTGTAATATTGCTCGAAAATTGGCCATCTACGCGCAGCAATGGTCTACCATCTCGTCTATTGGTCTGTAGCGGGTCACCTACCAATTCGCCATCAACGATGAACTCATAATCATATTCACCAGGTTTTACATCAAAAAAAGTAGTAGTAAAGACTCCTTTGTCATTTGACATCTCTATCTCTTTGCCTTCAGTAAAACCTCCTTTGACAAAGACCGTTTGAGCAGAAGGGTTCTGATACTCTAACAGTAATACAGACTTGTCTGAACCTACATTGATTGTATAAGGTGAAGTAGTGGAGCTGCCAGAAGGAAGAAACTCAAACTTGAGTGCTTGTCCTTGTTGTTTACAAGCTATTACAATCATCCAAAGGATGGGAAGTAGTGCTATTAGTGCACCTACAGACATCAGAACATAGACAGTAAAACCTTTTATCGAGAACTTTTCCATCCTACTTCTCCGTCTTAAGCAGTTTCATATTTGCAAAAGAGATAATGAGTGCAAGCAGCATTAGTAAATAAGAGAAAGCAGCAGCTCTGCCATAATCACCGCGTTCAAATATCTGATAGAGATAAAGTCCTGAAAGTGAAGTTGCTCCAACAGATCGGCCTTGCACACTTATGAATGGACCTCCATAACCATATTTTGTTGATGCCATTGCATAGATCTCTGTGAAAGCATTTAAGGCATTCATTGTGCCAGTAATTATCATAAAAAGTACTACAGGCTTGACTAGTGGTAGAGTAATGTAGCGAAGTTTTTCCCAAGCAGTTGCACCATCAATATCGGCAGCCTCATAGATAGACTCTGGAATATTCTGTATGGCCGAAAGAAACAGTATCATACCAAAGCCTGCACCTTTCAAAACTACTACAAGACCAATGGTTGGCAGTGCAGTCCAAGGATTTCCCAAAAGACCAGTCTGTGAAAAGTATGTAATGTGAAGCTTGTTTAGCAATACATCTATCAGTCCATAATTTGGGCTGAGCAGCAGCACCCATATTGTACCTACTACATAAAGGTCAAGTACATTTGGAAGATAGAAAGCTGCACGAAAGAAATTAC
>JAEUQL010000462.1 GCA_016789295.1 Blastocatellia bacterium
AAACCGAGAGAGCCAAAATCTTCTACTCCTATCAAATCTTGCTGGCTGCGAGCACCTAAAAATATCTCTGTCTGTATAGAAAGTCCTTGTAGTTGTTTGGCAAGCATCAAGAGAGCCGGTGAGCCTACGCCACCACCAACGATCAATGCTTTGCTATGCTGTTTAGCTGGTTCTGTGGAGAAACTCTTACCTAGCGGACCTAGAAAATAGACGCTTTCGCCTCGACGTAAGCGTCCGAGTGCCAAAGTACCACGACCAATCTCATGAAAGATGAATTCGGCCAAGGTCTTGTTGTTGACTGTTTCTACCGTGTAAAAAGCCATGGCTCTGCGTAGCAACGGTTCTTCAAGGCCAGCAGGTTTGAGCATTGCAAACTGTCCAGGAAGTACATCAAGCTGCTCAACTTCTATTTTGAGGCGACAGTAGCCATTACCAAAATGGCTACTCTCTTTAACTATGGCTGTAGTTTCAATCACGCTACTTTTCCATCCTCAGAAATTTTAGCCCCTCATTGGGATAAACCTTTTCATCCAATCGCCAAATGCCTGTGGATTGCGAGTCTGTATGAAGACTCGGCCAGGTCCTCGAAACCTACAGACCAGACCTTCACCAGAAGTAAATGATGAGAGCCAACCAGAAGAGGCTTTCTCTATAGTGTAGTGTGTGGAATCAGGCCAGGCAACAAGGTGTGAGTTGTCTATTATAAACTCTCCACCAGGCGGAATATCGATAGGATGTATAGCTCCAAAAGAACTTACAAAAAGAAGGCCAGGGCCAGTTACCTTGATAATAAAGAAACCTTCTCCAGAAAATAGCCCTTTACTAAGGTTTTGCATCTGTGTTGAGACTGTTATGGCTTGAGTTCCAGCCAGAAACCCATCTTTTTGAACCGAGTAAGTAGTTGAACCATCAAGCTCTATTGCCTTTACATCTCCGGGAACGGAAGGAGCCAACATTACTTCGCCAGGACCTCTTCTGGCAGTCAGTGTTTGAAAGAAGAACTTTTCACCAGAGAGCATTCTGCCAAGTCCACCAAGTAGCCCACCTTCCATCTTTCCTTCTACATCTATTGTTGGACTCATTGCTACCATGGCTCCTGATTCAGCCTTCAGAGACTCTCCATGTTCAAGGTAAGCTCTAATCATACAGAACGAGCCTGGATACAAAAATTCATATTTCATAAATTGCCTCCAAGAAAAAAGTTGGGAAAGATTGAACTTCTAACGTTTAAGCTAACCAGCGTGCAAAAACAGAGCGAAGCAGCACTTTTGCGTGTCCATCTACCGTGCTAATAGCTGGACTTAAAAAGCTCGGTTCCATCGGCATCTTTTACACGAACTTGCATCGTCCCAGATATAAAGTCTACATTGAGCGACACGATAAGCAGCGTAAAAGACTCATCGGATAGATTCCCTTCGTTCTGCTGCTTTACGGTCGTGTGCTATCCATTCATCTTTCGTCATACGTCGAACGTTTTCAAGCCTTTCAATCGCCCATTGGTTGTACTGCAGATCAAGATCGCAAGCCATCCAACGCCGGTTAAGCTGCTCGGCTACAACGGCTGTTGTTCCCGATCCAGAAAATGGGTCAATAACTAGATCCCCCTCATTTGAAGATGCCAAAACAAACTTACGCATCAGCTCTTCGGGCTTTTGCGTAGGGTGTGGCGTTTTTTCGCCCATGCCATTGCATGTGGTAGGAATATCTATCACATCTTTTGGTTTCGCCCCTTTGGGGTGAGGCGTCCAATTATCGCGTTGCTTGTTTGCTCCCTTCCCATAAGCACTTGTTTCTGCTTGTGGATGGGAAGGATATTTCAAGGTATGTGCACTGTAAGGCGTGCGTACATCATCAATATTTAACTTTGTGGCATCGGACTTCCGAAAGTGAATAATGCTCTCATGAGAACGTCCCCAATCACCACCCAAATTGGCTTTATTTTTGTAATGCCAGATTAACCATCGGCAGTGTTTGAAATATTTGGATGCAGGGTGCTTTATGTCTGCAAGGATTTCAGAAAATCCGCATACATATAAAGAGCCTGTCACTTTTAATACACGTGATGCCTGGCTGATCCACTTAATAGACCATTCGATATATTTTTCTTGGCTCTCGAAACTATCCCAATCCACTTTTTTGATGTTATAGGGAGGGTCAGCAAACACAAGGTCAACGCTCGCATCGTCTAGAGACACAAGCCAATCAATAGAATTTCCTTGATACAAGCACCCGTTTTGGTGTGCATATTGCAGTTGGAACCCTTCAGATAAAGGCTCAAAAGCTATTTCCTGACCTTTTGGTGTTTTCTGAGTTTTGCTGGTTTCAACTAGAGTAAGTTGTTCCATTGTCTTACTACCCTAATGAATTGGTAGATGTAATACCTAGCATTTACTATATCATAGATGTTAAGAAGGTTCTAACTTTTATGTTTCTGGGCAGCGTATGAGGAGTGCTGAAGGGTGAATGCGAAAAGTTGCAGGAAGCCAGCCAGGAACCTCACCATCAACTTCGATACCAACCTTAATTTTGGGGTCTACAGACCTTGCTTTTATAACTTTTGCCTGGGTAGTCTGTACTTCAGGAAGCCCTAAATGCGTTCCATCGTAGAGTTTTGGAAGCGTAACTATGGTTCTGATTTTGGACATTGGCATTGCAGCTATTACGTCAAAGAGATGGTCATCAAGCTCTGCTTTCGGAGCAATCTGCATACCACCGCCAAAGTAGCGACCATTGGCAATGCTAACATTTGATATCTTACACCTTCGCTCTGGTTGATCGTCTACTTGAAGCCATACTTCAGGAAATTCATAGCTGAAAGTAGCTGTAAGAGCTGCTTTTGCAAATGCAACTGTTCCACCAAAGTGTTTGGAGGATTCATTTGCACGTTTGGCTACTTCACTTGCCATACCAAAAGAGGAGACATTTACAAAATAGCGGCTCTCTTCTAGCCCTCTGTTGTTGATATATGTTACTTGCCCAACATCTATGGAACGAGTTTTACCACGAGCTATGGCATGTGCTGCATCTTCAATGCGTGTTGGCAAGTTGATGGTTTTTCGAAAGTCTCCTCCTGTACCTCTGTGCAAAAGGCCAAATTCAACACCTGTAACACCTGACGATACTATGCCTGACACAACTTCTGAAGCTGTTCCATCTCCACCACAAGCAATGATGAATCTATAGCCAGCTTTTGCTGCTTCATAAGCTATCCTGGTTGCATCACCCATCTTAGTAGTTAGTGTGCAATCAAAAGGACCAAGACAGTTACGTACTCTGACAACAAGACTTGGCCAAATGCGACCTGTAGACCCGGCTGCTGAAGCAGGATTAACTATTATTAGTGGGGCTTTTGTAGTCATATGTTGTCTTTCTCGTTTTGCTCATTTTGAGATATTTTCTCTACTGTTTCAGGTGCATATATGGATCTGTCATATTCAGCAAGTTTCGCAACTTCTGACATTACATAGTCTGCTATCATCTTGTAGGTACGGGGTTGGTTTTTCATCTCATAAAACTTTGACATATCTAGAAGATTTCCAAAGTGAATGCGTATTTTAGGCCCTCCAGTCCAGTTTCCAAAGACCTGTTTCTTTAGATTGTCAGGTCTAAGACCAGCTATAAAAACTGGTAGTACTTGGGGTTGTGCATCTTTGATAATCTTTCCAACTCCAGGTTGTGCAGGAAGAAACG
>JAEUQL010000463.1 GCA_016789295.1 Blastocatellia bacterium
AGGAGATCGATGATTGTATGATTATTTTTAGGTAGTGATTCAGAAGAAACTTATCGTGATCCTGAACGATTCATGCAATCGGAATCGAATGTTTCTCGATCGGTGTTAGGCACGCCATCATTTATTGAAGAAGATGAAAAACTAACTAATGAAAAAGTAGTTATTGTAAGTGAAAGCTTTTGGAAAAAATACTTTGCCTCAGACAAAAACATCATCGGGAAAAAACTTATACTCAACCAACAAAGCTACACAGTAATAGGGGTCTTATCAAGCAAATTTCAACAAAAAGCTTATTTTTTATTTAAGGATGCAGAAATTTGGGAACCACTCGTGCTTGATACAAGCAAGTTTAATCGTGAAGTGAGGTTCCTTAATGTTCTAGCAAAACTTAAAAAGGGTATTACCTTAAATAAAGCTCAAGCTGAACTAGACACTATATCTAGCAATATTGCAGTACAGTACCCTGAAACAAATCAAGGATGGAAGTCAAGAGCTTTGCCACTACATGAAGAAATTATTAAAGATCTAAAAACATCTCTTTTATTCTTGATGCTATCAGCAGTTTTTGTTCTGCTTATTGCAAGTTTTAACATCTCTAACCTCTTATTAGTCAGAGCAATAACAAAACAAAAAGAAACAGCTCTTCGTGCAGCTCTAGGAGAAACAAAAAAAAATCTTATAACTCGTCTCTTAACAGAAAGTTTACTTCTAGCGATTTTCGGAGGATTACTTGGTTTTTTGTTAGCAACATTAAGTAAAGAACTGCTTATTGATCTTGCTGGAGATAAAATTCCAAGAATCTATGAGCTTACTTTTGACTATAGAATCTTTGTATTTACTATTTTTTTATCCTGCATCACTGGAATTCTTTTTGGAATTTTTCCTGCTATCCGAGCTTCAAAAACAAATTTAATAACCCTTATCAAAGAAGGAGAAGATGTTTTAGTCTCTAAAGGCATAAGCATTAAAGACTTACTTTCTATATTTCAAATAGGATTTACTTTACCTTTATTGATAAGTGTATTCTTATTGATAGTAAGCTTCATCAATATACAAAAAACAGATCCTGGTTTTGATCCATCCCAAATTTTATCTTTTAGAGTCTCCCTTCCTAATTTAGTTTATGAAGAAAATTATAAACGAGAAGCCTTTTACACAACTGTTCTGGAACGTACACAATCAATACCTGGAGTTTTATCTGTTGGAGTTATAAATGACCTTCCCTTCAGCCCTTGGAGTACTAATTTACAGTTTACATTTGAAGGTTACCAAACAACATACAACAATAATCTCGCAGAATATCGTGTGGTTAACCCTGAATATTTTAAGACAATGAAAATACCTGTTCTACAAGGACGCTCATTCACAAATTTAGATACAATGAATTCTCCACAAATAGCTATTATTAGCTCTAAACTAGCTAAACAGTTCTTACCCAATGAAAATCCTATAGGAAAAAAGATAATATTAAATTTTTTTGGAAAACAGATTTCAAAAGAGATTATAGGTGTAGTTGGTGATATAAGACATGAAAGCTTACAATCAGAATTTGGAGCTACTGTATATGTACCCTATCCACAACAACCCACAAGGAATTTCTTTTTAGTTATCAGAGCTTCAACAGATCAATATACTTTATTAAGCAAGTTTAAGAAAGAGTTGTGGCTGATAGACAAAAACCTCTCACCTACTGACATAAAAAGTATGAATGACAGAATTGTTGAATCATTTAAAGAAGCTGGTTTTCGCACAGCCCTACTCTTAGCTTTTTCCATATTATCTATATTTATAACACTTACAGGGCTTTATGGGGTAACTTCTCATTTTATACTCCAAAAAAAGAAAGAAATAGGTATAAGAATTGCCTTAGGAGCTACTTCTGTAAATATACTGGAGATGGTTTTAACAAAAGTCTTTATTTTATCTATATTAGGGATTTTACTAGGTATTTTTGTCGCTATTATTCTCGTCAAGTTAATGTCTACATTAGTTTTTGGCATTACAACAACAACCAATTTTTACATGTTTATAATCATCCCTATCATTTTTCTCGTAACTAATTTGCTAGTTATAATGTTTCCAGCTTGGTTAGCAACAAAAATAGATCCTATTACTTCGCTGCGTTCATAAAAAAGAGACTTTCTTAAAGATGTAGCTCTTTTTCTGACTCTTTATCCTAAGTCTTTTCTCTCTGCTCTTCCAGAGTAAGTGTAGTTACAAAGTTTAACTTCAATACTCGTGTGTATGTTCGTGAGAATGAAGATGACTATCATCATCGCTATGAGTGTGCATGTGATACAGGTCATCGTGAAAATGCTTGTGAGTGTGACGAATATAGCGTTTTCTGTATCTCACTGCCCAACTTGGCAGAGCATCTTCTGGCAAACCACATACCTTCTGCTTCTCACTACCAAGCTCCATCTTTCTCTCTCTTGCTGTTAAATGAGCATATGATGGATCACTACTAGCTTCTATCTGCCAGAGATTGGCCAAGCAGTCACTGTCTTGCACTGTCTCTTGCTCTAGCTTACGTGTAAAGATATGGAGTCTGGGTTGATGGTTATAGTAGACAATAGCACCAAACCTTTTTTGATACTCTTCTGACATTTTGTCTGGAGTTGTTGATCCAATGTAGTTGTAGTAGAAAGAGAATGGTAGTGCAGGTGTCTTCTCATAGATAGCCAATGTCTTTGCATAAGCTGTCCGACAACAGACCACTTCTGGTTGTGCTGACTTTGGCAGTCTACTTATAGCTTTTATAGTTTTGTACTTCACATAGTCTGGCAGCAAAGACGCTAACTCTACAACATTAACTACTTTTTTATCACCTTGTAAATCTTCAAAGTACTCTTCTGAACTACAAGCATCAGCACAGACTATCTTTCCTTCTTTAACCACAGAAAATATTTCTAACCATCTAATGAAAGCTTTTGCCTTCTTTAATGCGTCCGCATCTGTGTCAATCAACACTACTGCTGTATCTGTCATTATATGCTTAAAGATAGCAGAGAGTGGTAAAGAGCCTGCTCCAGGAAAAGCTACTACTGTGTCTGGGCTATAAGCGAAAGGCGTATTAGAAACTTTAGAAAAAGTCTCAACAGCATAAAGCTCATTGCAAGAGAGCAGAACATAGCTTTCTTGATAGGCATATTCACCAAGTAGAGCAATGAGGATAGCAAGTCGGTCTATTCTTTTTAGAGTAGAACTATAACTTCCTGTTGTAAGTAGCTCTGTTAAACGTTCCCTGGCTATGTTACGTAGCGATAGAGGAGTAGTTTCTAGCTCTAAGAATCTTTGGCGTTGCACCTGCAAAAGATTTTTTTCAATAGCTTCTGATACATCCTCTAGTGAAGTTGGGTGAAATGGCAAGATTGCACCAGGTTTGCCAAGAGATTCTACTAGTTCTGCAGCACTAAATTTACCAAATCCACGTCTGACTACTTCTCTTATTGAGTTCAATGTTTTGTAAGTAAAATAGCGTTCGTGTTCTCCTTCGCATAGTCCTGCATAGAAACGGAGTAGAGTTATTGAGTCCTGCACATCTGGATGAGAAAAGAGGCAATTCACAACTGCAAAATCATCTTGTTCGATAACAGCCTGACGAAGATTATTCCGCAAAGTGTAGGTTTTCCGGCTCTGCTCTGGAGCGGCATCTGTGATGCCGAGTTCATGGGGTAATGGTA
>JAEUQL010000464.1:0-266 GCA_016789295.1 Blastocatellia bacterium
AGACATCTCCACCTATACGCTCATTCCAATCTTGGGCTTGCAATTTGTCCTGAATCTCTTCAAACCGCTTAAAATGAGTAAATTTGTCATAGATGAAGAATCGACTTCCAGGACTCGACTGGTACTTTGGCAGTACTTCACCATCATCACCAAACTGAAATGTTTCAGAAAACTCTTTGGCTGTGGAAGCAACCGTCCTTCCTTCGCCTTGATCTGCAACTGCATTGGCTACTTCTTTTACATCTTGTCTAGTCTTGATCTTATTA
>JAEUQL010000464.1:276-3681 GCA_016789295.1 Blastocatellia bacterium
ATGCTCCATAAGAGATCTGATTGTGGTTAGGAGTAAAGTGTGGGTCTAAAGCTGCAGGGGTCAACTCAAAAGCCTTAAAGTATCTACTGAGCAGATCCAGTGTAGCGTGGTATAGATCCGAGATAGCAGGATAGACAACAGCTTCATTTGGTGGAGGAAATTTCTTCTTAGGGTCTGGCTTTTCTACTTCCAACATCGCAGCAATTACTTCAGCAAGATTTCCAAGCTTTGTAGTCAACGGCTTGGACTGATCTTCTAAATGGGGAACTGTTATAGTTTCTCCCGCAACCAGTTTTAGCTTAGGGACTTCTGGGACTACATTGAAAGCATTGTTGAGGTTGGAAGCAAGCTGTAAATGGTACATCTCTTCTACAGCAACCGACAAAGCTCTGTTCTGCATATTGGACAGAGGTGTTTTACCCCGTTTAGAAGTATAGTTAAGAGCTTTGTTAGTAAACGAATATACAGCCGTGAGATAGAATGGTATGGTGAAAAATTCAACCTGAACCAATGCGTGCAAGTGTTTTTTGAGCAGCTCTACATTCTGCTCACTCAACTTCTCCTTCATATTCGATCCTCCCTAGAATTAAAACTTGTTTAGTAGTTGGTGTGGTACAAAAGTAAGAAGATAGCACGGAATTACCAAGTTACAAGTAAAGAAATTATCCTATTTTTCTCAAGTTAAGAAACTTCTAACTTCATCGGAAACGGGCTGGGTGTAAAATTGTCGGGAAAGTTTTTGAAACTTTTTCTTATGAGCTGCGTGTCTTTAGGGCAAGTAGATACAAATCTGATATAAATATTAAAAATAGTTATTAGGAATAGTGTTGATGAGTTCGCTTAGCTGCAGCGCAGAACTGACAGTGGAGACTAGTGGAGCTATCAGAGTTAGCGACCACGAGCTTATAGCGGCTATAGGGCAAGGCGATGAGGCTGCTTTTAATGAGATAGTTGATAGATATAGAAACCAGATAATCAACTTTATCTATAGGATGCTTGGTGACTATGACAGAGCTGTAGAACTTTCTCAAGAAACTTTTCTTCGAATATATACAAGTGCTTCAAAGTATCAAGCAACATACAGTTTTTCAACTTATATCTATCGCATAGCCTCAAACCTCGCAATAAGTGAACTCAGACACCGTAAACGCAGAAAGTGGATATCGATATTTTCGCCCTTTGGTACAAAAGACGAAGATAAAGAACAAGAATTGGCTATTCCCGATCTTCAACCTCTTCAAGATGAGGCTATGATCGATACAGAACGCAGAAAGGCTGTCGCAAAAGCCATAGAGACACTGCCTGAAAAGTACAAATTGACACTCGTACTTCGTGATGTTGAAGGGCTAAGCTACGATATGATTGCTGAAGTTACAGGTCTTTCTGAGGGTACAGTAAAATCCAGAATAAACCGTGCACGAAATCTGTTGCGCGATAAACTCCAAAAATATATTTGACAGGTCAATTTGCTATGAAAACAGATTCAGTAAGAAATCTTAAGAAGTGCTCTTATGTTCGCGAAGTAGTAGAAACGTGTAGCTCAAGCTTGAACCATCCAACAGAAGTAGTGACTCACTTGAGAGAGTGCCAAGAGTGCCAAAAATACAGCAGAGAGCTTGAAAGTTTGAAGCAGATGATAATGCTCTCGCCTCGTGTAACAGCTCCAAGCGACTTTGATATAAAGCTACGCTACAAAATAGCTAACAGTCATTCACATTGGTGGACTAGACTCATTACCCCTTTCTACACAACCGAACTGAAACCTGTCTTTGAAAACTCTTTGGGATTTAATGCAGCACTGCTTAGCTTTGCTGGAATTTTGACTATATCGGCCTTCAGTTTTTACTCTTTCTATGGCTACAACAGAAGTACTCTTGTTGCTTCTCTGCCAGATAAAACGGCTGTCAAAGAACAGATTCAAAATCCACCTACTCCTAAAGAAAATATTAGGGATTTAAATGAGCTAGAAGAAGTAAAAGAAGAACCTCTGGAAGTAGCTGTAGTCAAACGGACTGCTCCTCGCACACATAAGACGTCTAACGCAGATCACCAAGATCTTTTTATGGTGCTACAAGACGAAAATCGTTCTCTCACAGTACCAGTTTCAACTGTAATTATTGGTGCAAAATCAATAGTAAATATGCCTGAAATGGGCACTTTTAGTGAAGACAATAATTTAGGATTTTCTGAAGATCCTTCGGTATTTTAGGTATGACCATGTTTAACAAGACAAAGATATTAGTACCAGCACTGCTTCTGAGCCTCTCTTGTCCAGTAGTGCTTGCTCAAAACAGACAACAATCGGCTAGCAGAAATGGCCAAGCATCAGAGCAGCAACAACAGCGACGGCAAGCGAGTCTAGCACCATGGCTAGTTACTATCGAACACAAAATAAATATTGAAGATCTACAACGCTCTCTCGCAAAACATGGAATAAAGCTTTCTGGCGGCACAAACAACCAGCCAGTAAACGTTACAACAGGAATAATTGTTGACAATAAAGGCCATATTTTAACAAGACTGCTCAATATCAATCCTAACAGCAAAAGTGTTGGATCAATCCTGGTCTCTTTACCATCTGGCGAAACTAGACCAGCAGATTTTGTAGGTGTAGATGGTTTGACAGGATTTTGTCTGCTGTCGATTCAAGGAATAGATACAACGCCTGCTCCAATAGCAGAACGACCTGAACTAGAGATGGGAAGCGAAGTAACCTTCTTTGACATTCAACTTTCGCCTGCAAAGACTTTTAGACTACAAAGTCTGAGACCTTCTACCAGAAACAGTGACCAACTAAGTTTTGAAGCAAGAAACGAGCAGAAAACGGGAAAGATAACGGCTATTGGAAGTAGAGAAAATTTCATAGTCAAGTTTGAAACAGACACTTTGCAACCAACTTCTACAGGATTTCTCATACGAGACAGCAAAATAGTAGGCATTGCCGAATCTGCCGAAAGCAACATAGTAAGGGCTTTTAGTGCCTATCAAGCGCGTCTTGCAGCCGAACGCATACTCAATCATAGAGGCAATGTACCTCGTGGCTGGCTCGGAGTGAGCGGAAGAGATCTAGCCGAATTTACTCCAGAAGAGATAGAAGTACTCTCACTAGGCTCAAACAGAGGGGTTCTCATCAATGTACTTCCTGACAGCCCTGCAGTTGCAGCAGGGCTGCGCAGTGGAGACATTGTTTTGAAGATAGATGGTCAAGAGGTCAACTCTTTACAGAAATTGGCTTCCTACATAGGTCTCAAAACCCCTGGCAAAGTCGTTGAATTTGAGATATTGCGTGCAAAAGAGCCTCTGAAGCTGAATGTCTCTGTTGGTGAGCGTCCATACTCTCCTTTTTTACTTCCAGACAAAGCTGAACAGAATGCACAACGGCTCCATTTAGAGCAAGAAATAGCT
>JAEUQL010000465.1 GCA_016789295.1 Blastocatellia bacterium
GCTTAATGATCTGTCCTAGCAAGTGAACGAGTTTTTCATAACGAAATTCAAGTAGGTCTACATTGGGTTTGGTTGCATTCTTACTCTCTAAAGCTTGGCGTACCTCTCTGCTGTATGCTTTTGCCGAATCTTCCAAATCGAGCCAAATTGCGCTTGGTAATGAGTGTTTGCCTTCTTGAATGAGCAATGGAAGTCTTTGGTCAAAACTATCTAACTCAGCAAGGATTCGCAAGCGTGACTGTGAATCAGAATTGACACGAATTGTACCAACCAATATAGCACCTGCTCTTTGCTGTTCTTGCTCTAAAGAGTCTACAAGCTTGGCAGTAAAAAGATGCTCTTTGGCTAGCATCGCAGCCTTCTTCCGGATAGATTCTACTTCTTGTAATCCGACCAAGGCCATAACAGTCAATGTAGTAATTACTAGAATGAAACCAACTGTAATTATCCAAATAGGCCGGTTTTTGGAAATCAGTGCTATCATCAGTGGAACTTATCTATACAAAAAGATTTATCAAAAAATCTACAAGAGTTTCATCGCTTTGTAAACGGTTAGCATTACTGTTGACAAGAAGGGAAAAAAGTTATTTGTCCATTGAAATAGCTATAAAATGTGCATAAAGACTGAAGATTTTCAGGATTCGTCTTTCACTGACTCTCTATTTATTCTTGAGCCATCCCCAAAAACAGTATTGATAGATCCCTTGGGCAAGGGATAGAGGTTTTAGTTGCTTTGTAGCATCCTCAAAGGCAATTTCTGTAAGGAGTTGCTATGAATCCTATTAGTTCTAAGTTTTGGAAAGCTGATATTACATCCGGATTTTTGGTCTTTCTTATTGCCCTACCTCTCTGCTTGGGGATCTCGATGGCCAGTGGTTTTCCACCAGTAGCGGGCATACTCACAGCAATAATTGGTGGCATAATCTCAACATTTTTGGGTAGTGCTCGACTGACTATCAAAGGCCCAGCAGCAGGTTTGATTGTGATAGCACTTGGTGCAGTTACAGAATTGAGCCAAGGAGACCAGGTTGCTGGTTATCGTCGTGCACTGGCTGTTGGTGTAGTTGCAGGACTACTCCAAATAGCTCTGGCTCTTTCAAGGGCTGGTGTAGTAGGTCAATTGATGCCTTCGTCTGTAGTTCACGGAATGCTGGCAGCCATAGGTGTTATTATCATCTCCAAACAGACACACACCCTTCTTGGAGTAACGCCACAAGCCAAAGAACCTCTACACCTGTTGGCAGAAGTCCCTCATAGTATTTCACAGTTGAATCCAGAAGTTTTTGCAATAGGTCTACTCTCTTTAGTCATCCTGTTTGGACTTCCGTTGATCAAATCTAAATGGGTAAAGCAGATTCCAGGACCGATGGTCGTGTTGGCTGTAGCAGTTCCATTGGGGGTAGTTTTCAATTTGGCTACAGAACATAACTACTCATTAGCAGGTCATATATACCATCTTGGTCCCAAGTACCTCATCAGACTACCAGGATCGTTGCTTGGAGCACTATCATTTCCAGACTTCTCAATGATTACTAGCAGCGTCTCAATAAAATATATTGTTATGTTTACACTAGTTGGCTCTATAGAATCATTGCTCAGTGTTACAGCAGTTGATTCGCTAGATCCAGAGAAGCACTCAAGTGATCTAAATAGTGATCTGCTTTCTGTAGGTGTTGGTAACACTTTGGCCGCACTTGTTGGTGGACTGCCAATGATCTCGGAGATCGTGCGTAGCAAAGCCAATATAGACAATGGTGCAAAGACTGCAGGTGCTAACTTCTTTCATGGTCTCTTCCTACTACTGTCAGTAGCACTCATTCCTGGTATTCTGCAACAGATTCCACTTGCTGCTCTGGCTGCAATGCTTATCTATACCGGCTTGCGGCTGGCTTCACCAAAAGAGTTTAAACACGCATATCACGTTGGCCCAGAACAGTTGCTACTTTTTGTTACAACAATGATGGTGACACTGATGACTGATCTGTTAGTCGGTGTAGGAGTTGGATTGGCTCTGAAAGTTGTTTTGCACATTAAGAATGGTGCTCCATTCGGCAGTCTCTTTAAGTCTGTACTCAAAGAGAGATTTGAAGGTGATACACTTCTACTTGAGGTTCGGGATGCCGCCATCTTTACCAACTATTTGGGCTTAAGCAGACGGCTAAATTCAGTTGACAGCAAAGTACGTAAAGTTGTCATAGATTTTGAAAATGCGTGGGTTGTAGACCATACAGTATTAGAAAAACTGCATGGTATTGCTGACAGGTGGAATGACCGGGAGTTAATAATTGTTGGATTAGAGAACCATATACCTATGTCTAATCACCACCTTGCTGCACGCAGGCGAGTTAGAGAGGATGCAATAGCATGAAAG
This sequence comes from Blastocatellia bacterium, assembly GCA_016789295.1. Lineage (GTDB taxonomy): Bacteria > Acidobacteriota > Blastocatellia > Chloracidobacteriales > JADJPF01 > JAEUQL01. Next base: position 2,372 of record JAEUQL010000465.1, read on the forward strand.
AAGTAAGACATAAGTCTGCTTTAAAAAAGGATGCAAAAACTCATCTAGAAGAGATAATTGACCATGTCTCACACCTTTTGCCAATGCAAGGACCTATAGGAGTATTTATTCATCACAACACACTGCATGCTTTTCAGCATCTGTCTTTTGAGGCTGCTGTCTGTGAAGCTATGCAGAAATTTGGTACAGAGCCTTACCTTAGTGAAGAACAGTATCAGAAAGAACGTCAAAAAGGACGTATCCTAGATGAGGATATAGATGCCATTTTAGATAGTGAAGCAAATACATTGATATGGCCTCGTTTGTTGACACGTCGCACTTTGCGCCGCGCCATGCTGATACCTGGGCTACGCCGTTTTGTGCCAGAAAATATTGAATGGTACATAGATGAGGTAGGTTTACTTGAAAAACTTCGTTCCGATCTGAGCAGTACAAATCGTAATCTACTTCTTGAAAACAAGACAGAGAGTGCTGCTGCCCGCACACTCTTTGCTGCTTGTTTCTGCCGTGTCCCGCCTCTAAAACCCTTTCCTTCTTCACGTGCTGCCAGAGTGGGCGAAGCCCTGCTAAATTTGACAGGTGTAAATATTGATGAAGAGGTTCATCCGCTACTGATACGTCTAGCTGCCCTCTTTCTTGATCAAGGCTTGGCCTACTGGCCTATGCCAGATCGCGAGAAAGGTTTCTACAAAGCAGTTCGGGATTTGATGAGCCAGCCAATAGTGATTGAACCAGAACTTCTTGCAGGTCTGCAAAAACAATGGAGTAAGCAAATTTCTAACAAAATGGAAGCTGCAGATGTAGTTTTACACTATTTAGACCTTTTTGGAGTAGAAGAGAAAGATTGGGAGGGAGTTCTTGCAGCAGAATTACTGGCTTTACCTGGTTGGGCTGGATTGATGAGAAGGTTAGAGAAAGAGCCGCTTCTTGCTCCTCATGATAACCTTCCTTGTTCTTTACTGGATTTTCTGGCTGTACGTTTGACATTGACGGCTGTTGCTGCAGAAAAGCTTTGGCAAAAACAGAAGATAGAAGGGTCATTGTGGGCACAGTGGCGGATTCCTTCACAAGAAAAGGCTGTTTCAGAAGCCGAGCAGATGGTGGAGGTTGCAAGGCTTTTCGATCTAGTTCAACTGCTAGGAATTTCGGCAAGCCAGTTAAACTCACTTAGTACAAACGAATTTAAGGTATTGTATAAAGAGTTTTGCTTGTTCAATGAGCTAGAAAGAAGGCGCGTTTTGCACCTAGCTTATGAACGCCGGCACGAGCAGTTGATTTTACAGCCACT
>JAEUQL010000466.1 GCA_016789295.1 Blastocatellia bacterium
GATCCAGAATGTCGCCGCCTGCAAGCATACCGTCTAGTAGCAAAGATGCCAACTCTGGCCGCCTTTGCCTATCGTCACAGTATCGGAATGCCTTATGTCTACCCCGATAATGATCTAAGCTTTCTCGGCAACTTCCTCAACATGCTTTTCAAAGTAAGAGAGTTCAAGTACCAGCCCAACCCTGTCTTTGAAAAAGCACTCGATGTCCTGTTTATTCTCCACGCAGACCACGAACAGAACTGCTCTGCCAACGCTATGCGAGGCATAGGAAGTTCACACCCAGACCCATACTCTGCAATGGCTGGAGCAATTGCAGCACTCTATGGTCCACTACACGGTGGTGCAAATGAAGCAGTACTGAAGATGCTTCTGGAAATAGGTAGTAAAGATAATATCCCAGAATTCATCAAGAAAGTTAAAAGCGGTGAAGCTCTACTTATGGGATTTGGCCACCGCGTCTACAAAAACTATGACCCAAGAGGCAAGATAGTCAAACAGATGGCCGATGAAGTCTTTGAAGTTACAGGACGTAATCCACTGCTCGACGTTGCTCTTGAGCTTGAGAAGATAGCTCTTGAAGATGAGTACTTTATCAAGCGTAAACTCTATCCAAATATCGATTTTTATTCGGGTATCATCTATCAAGCAATGGGACTTCCAGTAGATATGTTCCCTGTACTATTTGCCGTTCCACGTACTATCGGCTGGATAGCACAATGGGAAGAGATGCTTAATGACAATGAGCAGAAGATAGCTAGACCCCGTCAAGTCTACCTCGGCCACAGAGAACGCCAGTACGTTCCAATGGAAAATAGATAGCAGTCCATAAGAGCCTGTAACTCAGGCTCTTTTTACAATACTTTACAAAACTACAGCTTTAGGTGGTTTCTTCTGGAAGAGGCTTGCTCTACCTGCTTGGCAATAGACTTTGACGACACCATTTTCAACTTCTACTTGACACCATATCTCTTTAGACCTGGTAGTTTGCAGGAGTTCCTTCGATTTCAAGAGTATTTTGGCTGAGAATTCTTCAAAAGAGTAGTGAGAGCCTGTTGTCTGATAGGTGGCAGAAGCAGATAGAAACTCGTTATAAAGCTCGCTTAACTCTTTGACCGGTGCTCGGTCAAAAGGAAGCTTCTTGGCTATTATCAGGCGGCTCTCTTCAATAAAAGCGAAGCTATTTTTGGCTATTTTACCAACTGCAACCTCTTCGGCTGGTTCGAGTTCATGCGTTTGTGCAAAGATTGCTTGATCCAGAACTGCATTCTCTTCAAGCTTTCTTACTGATGCAAGTTCGAAAGCTTCTTCTCTTTTTGGTTCATTCTCCAACTTCTTCAACGAAGACAAGCTCGACAAACCACTCCTTGAAAAGAAACCCGATTGGTAAAACTCAACCAGTACATCTTCGCTAGAGGGTAGAGGCATAGAATGGTCTGGGTCTGGTTCATACTTGAGGGCTTCGGCAACAACATCTTGAAAGATGAGATCAAGACTACCAGTAAAAGTAAACACCTTGGCTTCGCTGACCTGCTCTTTTGCATCAACTTTTACTAACCGTAAAGAGCTGTAGCTACCGATGTCAGAGCCTCTTTTTGCTCCCTTGTGTGTCAAAATAACTTCACCTGCAGCATTGAGTAGTTCTATATAGCCTGCAGCAGTAGCACCCATAACTAAAAGAAAGATAGCTGACTGCTTCATACCAAATGGTGCAGCTTTCAGGATTTCTTCCAACTGTTTACGTTCAAGTTCTGTTGCTTCACTTGTCATCTCAATAATCTTGCCAAGAGGTGAATCTGCCTCAACTTCACTAGCAGCCCTGTATCTGTACTGTCCATCTTCCGATAGAGAAACTATATGCAAAGCAACTGCAAACTTGTCCAAACAGTCTTTAACTTCTTCTTTGTCCCAATCCTTTTGATAGAAAAAGTTTTTGACTATCTGCTTGAAATCTTTTTCATTGAGTACTGCTTTGAAGTGTGGATGTAGAGGATAGGCCGATGCAAATATCTGACTTAGAATGTTATTTAGTGGGACAGAGATGCGCCGACTACGAGAATGGAATGGGTGCTTGAAATTGGCTAAACCTATGCGTCCAAGTTCTATATAGCTTCTAATAAAAATTCTCACCGATTGAGCTGTCAAATATGCTTGCTCTGTATTGTATCTTTCTTTTGAAAGAATCTTTGAGCCTTGGCCAAGAACAACAACTAGACGCTTCAATATATCCAATTCTTCTGCAAATAGCTCTGATGGATACCAGACAATAGTCCTCTCTGCTGTTTGAAAAGAGGTTAGATCTGGCTCTACTCCGCCAGCAATTTCAAATGGAGACAAGATAAGTAGTTCCCAGTCATAATCTCCTCTAATGAGTTCTACATGTCTGTCAAATAGCTCTACTTTCCCACGCCTTCTACTTCCCTGCCAGACCATCTCTGTTTCAACCGACCTCTTAAAATGGTCTGATGTATAGACAAGGGGCCAGTCCTTAAAACAGAGCTTACCAGCATCTATCAATACTTCACACAGTCTTGGATCATTGTCGGAAATCTGTGAAGCAGCTTTCTCCAAAGGATCTACAAAATCGGCTGACAATCTGAGCCTGAAGCCAACATCCCCTTTATCAGAGTCTATTAACTCTATGCGGTCTCCTGCAGCCATTGCCATAAAATCTATTAGAGAACGGAGTGAATTCTGCAGAAGTACTGGAGAGCCATCGTCGTAAAGCATCGCACTTTCAGCTATTTCAAACATAGTGTGAGGCTTTCCAGTAATGGAAAGTAGTGTCAATGTTCCCAACAACATTTTACCGTAAACTTGCTGTACAGAAGGCAGAGCACGTACAAAGTTTTCTACTAGAAAGTCATATGATGAAAAAAGGTATGATAAGTGGTGATTACGCCTTAACTCAAATTCAAAAGAATCAAAAAGGTCGATAAGTGAAACTACATTGAGGCCACGCCTCAATACTGCTCTAGGAGCTACCGAGTAGAAGAACCCAAACAATGAAAACCTGTTTGCATACTTGCGCATTACTGGAACTATTTTTAGTACTTGCGGGTGTATTGGAAATAGCTCTATAAACTCTCCTGTGCTGGTCTGGAAGTAAGGAAAGTAGTGTTGAAGGTCTTCATAAAGATCTTTGATTGCTTGACGCTGTTTTGCCGATTTTTGGCATACAACCTTGTCTATAACTTGAGCTAAATCTTTTAGACCCATGGCCTCGACTTTTACACTCTCTTGCTTCAGGTTGAGCTTAAAAAGATCGTCACTATTAAGTTCAACAAAAACACTCGCTTTCTGCTCTAAGATAGTCTCAAGCTCTTTTTTGAACCAGTCAAGCCAAGCCTCATCGCGCTCGGCTTGATGCGAAAAAGAGTCAAAAAAGAATATAGTCTTGGAGCCTTCCTTCTTGGAAGCCTCTTCTAAAGAAGTCTTGATCAGATCTTGGCTAGTCTTTCTATCTACTGTATCAAAATTTACGGTTACAACATTTGGAAAGATAGAAAGTGTAGTCAACAATCGTTCTATACTGTTTCTTGCTGGAGCATAACCAACATAGCTTGCAAGTTCTGGTTTTCTAAGCAGTGCAGCTATAAAAGCCAACAGGTGGCTCTTACCAACACCCCGCTCACCAGCAATGACAG